>NZ_LAVM01000127.1:0-10301 GCF_001083815.1 Nocardiopsis sp. SBT366
GCGCGGGGCCGGGGTGGCGGGTCGGACTCCCCAGGGCCCGGTCTCACCAGGGCCGAGGGGGCACGGTCTCGACGGCCGTGTCACACCGGCGCCGCGAACGGCTCAGCCGCTCAGGTTCGGTACGCGAAGTGTGTGCTCACGATTGGCTCCCCGAACAGGTCATGGCGCCTCCATGCACTCCGGCCGGCCCACTGCTCTTTGGCCGGGAACACGCGACGCCCCACCATCATAGGCACTCGTTCGGGTGGGGACTGACCCACCCGAAGTCTCTGGAAGGCCCCATGGGAACGGTCCGCGCGGCTCCGTAGCTTCGTCGGGAGGCCCCTGAACCGGTACCGCACATGCGTCCTCCCTGCCTGACAGCGCCGACAAGAGAGTCCCCATGAGTCAGTCCAGCCGACATCCCTCGACCGGTGCCCCACCCGTGCCCGGTCCGGGGCGATCCCTCGCACCCGACCTCGCGCGCGGCTTCATGCTGCTGTTCATCGCGCTTGTCAACGCCCAGTTCTTCCTGACCCACTCCGAGACCGTCCGCACCCTCACCGACCAGGTGCTGTTGTTCGTCCAGAGCACGTTGGTGAACGGGCGGGCGATCCCGCTGTTCTCCCTGCTCTTCGGCTACGGCACCGTGTGGATCATGCGGCGGGTCGTGGACGCGGGCGGCGGCTGGGTGCACGCCCGCGTGGTGCTGCGCCGTCGCGGACTGTGGATGCTGGTGATCGGTCTGCTGCACGGGGTCCTGCTGCTGCCGGTGGACATCGTCGGGGCGTACGGGCTCGGCCTGCTCCTCTTCGTGGGGTTCCTGCGCGCACGCGACTCCGTCCTGCTGTGGTCCGCGGGCACCGTCGCGCTGGCGTCGGCCGTGCTGAACACGGTGCTCAGCCTGGGTGACGCGTTCGGCACCTCCCCCGGGGACGCGGGGCCCGCCTCGGCTGTGCCGTCACTGGTGGAGTCGGGCTTCCTCGCGGCCAGTTCCGAGCGTTTCGCGGAGTGGACCCTGTACACGCCGATGACCCTGTTTCTCGTGGTGCTGCCGCCGTTGCTGGTGGGGATGTGGGCCGGTCGCCGAAGCATCCTGGAACACCCTCGGGAACACCTTCCCCTGTTGGCGCGTACCGCCGTCGTGGGCCTGGGCGTCGCGGTGGTCGCCGGGCTGCCGGACGCCCTGGTGACCGCCCGGTTCCTGCCGGAACCGGAGCCGGTCGTGCTGGTGTCCCTGTGGATCGTGCACGACCTCGCGGGCTGGGCGGGCGGGCCCGGCTGGGCGGCGCTGATCACCCTGGTCGCCCTGTGGCTGACCGACCGGGCCGCGCGTCCCGGTGGCACCGGCTCCCCCGGGACGGTCGCCACCGCGATCGCCGCTGTGGGAGAGCGCTCCCTCAGCTGCTACCTCGCACAGGCGGTGGTGTTCACCGCGGTGTTCGCCCCGTACGGTCTGGGACTGGGCACCAGCGCGAGCGCCTCGGGCGCGGTACTGGTCGCCGTCCTCACCTGGGGACTGACCGTGCTGCTGGCCGATCTCTCCCGCCGCCTCGGGCTGCGTGGACCGGCCGAGGTGTTACTGCGCCGACTCACCTACGCCCGCACCCGCCTGCCGGGGGCGCGGGGGAAGGGCACTGACGCCCGGTCCGCTCCGTGACCTCGGAGGTCAGACACCGTCCTGTTCACGGGCTTCGTCCACCGGGCAGCGCATCATGTCGTTCTCGCCGGGCTCGGTGCTCGGCAGGGCGAACTGGCCCGCACCCAGTCGGTCCCCGTCGCGCCACGCCTCCGTGCCGTCCACGTCGTAGCAGTGCCCGCTGAGGTCGTGGACGAGCGCACCCGAGTACTCGGAGGGGCGGTAGGCGATCCCCGCCCGCTCCGGAGCTCCCGGGACCAGCACGGTGACCTCGGCTGACGGGTCCTGCGGACTCAGTTCCGCGAGCGTGGTCATCGGCAGTCCCAGCTCACTGCCGGTCCCGCCCCGGACGGTCTCCTTGTCGATCCCCCCGTTCCGCTCGGGGTCGAGGGGTGTCAGGGTGAGAAAGTCCTCCTCGTACACGCGATGGCTGCCGACCGTGGGATGGAAGGTGAGTTCCGCGGTGAACTCGACCCCCTCGCCCGTGTCGCGCGCGGCGGTCATGCAGACGGTGAGCACCGGGAAGCCGTCCAGTTGCGGCGTGACCAGGCCGAAGTCCGCGGTGTCGTGGTCGAGCGGGGAGACGAACGGCCAGACGTCGGGACTGGTGTTCGGCTCGCCCTCGGGCCCCGGGACGAGGAGCGGGGCGTAGGCGTCCGGGGAAACGGTCTCCGTGCTGAAGGGCCGCCAGGGAGCGTGGGCCTGCTGGGCACTCATCCGCTCGGTGTCATCGCAGTCCAGGGTTGAGGGACCGCTCTCCTCTTCGGGTTCGTCCTCGGGCTCGGGCTCGACCCGTTCCTCGGCGGCGCCCTCCGAGACGACGGTGTCGGCGGGCGACTCGCCCAGGGTGTCGAACAGCAGATAGCCACCGCCGAGCACCGCGACCATCCCGACGGCGCCCGCCGCCAGCCAGATACCGACCCTGCCCCGGGAGACGGTGTCGGCGTCCCCGTCGAGGTCGATCCCGTCGGCCTCCGCACCTGAAGGACCGTGGCCACCGGCCCCGGAGGGCCCGAACAGGTACTCCGCTCCCCCGTGTCCGGCCGTGCCCACGCTGCGTGCGCCGGGCACGGCCCCGTGCTCGCCGCTCACCGGGACGCGAGGGGTGTGCCCGTACGCCTCGGCCGCCGCCTCCGGCCCCCACTCCTCTTCGTCGGCGCCCGCGTCGGCCCCGCTGGAGGCGTCGGACCCGCCGGTCCCGGGATCAGCGGAGGGCGCTTCAGGGCCGGGCGTGACGACCGCCCCACCGGCCACCGCGCCACCAGTCCCACCGGGTGCCGGTCCGGTCGTGGCCGTCCGCCGATCCTCCTGGCTCAGGGAGCGTGCGGCCTGGTTCCAACGCTCCGGATCGTGCCAGCTCAGGTCCGGTCGCGGCCAGTGCTGGGCGATGAGTGCGCGCAGCTGGTCGGGCCAGGTGTCGGCGGTCGACTGTTCGTCGATGCCGAGCATGAGCAGGCACTCGAGGTAGGCGTCCTCGGCCGAGGGCCGCAGCTCCGGGTCAGGGGAGAAGGCGCGCATCAGCAGGGGCCGCAGGTCCTCCGGGAGCAGTCTCAGGTCAACTCGCGCCTCGCGTGTGCGGCGGGCCATCTCCCACAGGATCTGCCCGGGCACCCGCCCGGGGTTGTGCCCGGCAGGTGACGCCCCGAACGGCGGTTCTCCGGTGGCGGCGAACACCACGAGGCAGGCCCAGCCGTGTACGTCGGACCCCTGTGTGGCGGCCGAACCCTCGTAGCGTTCGGGAGCCAACCAGCCCAGGCTCGTCCCACTCTGCACCGACGCTGTGTCGTCGATTCGGCGGGCGATCCCGAAGTCGAGCACGCGGGGCCCGCTCTCCGCGGCCACCACGCTCTCCGGCCGCACGTCGCCGTGCAGAGTGCCTGAGGCGTGGGTGCTGGCGAGTGCCTCGGCCATCCCGGCGGCGAGCACCAGCAGGGCGTCGCCGCCCACAGGTCCGTGCGAACGCACGTGCTCGCGCAGGTCAGCGCCGGGGAGGTAGTCGATCGCGGACCAGGGTCGGCCCTCGTGGGTCCCGAGCTCGCGGACGCCCACCGCGCACACTCCGGCGGTGTGGTCGACCGGTGCGACCTCCCCACCGGAGACAGCCGAGGGTGCCCATTCGGCACCCGCCATCCGGAGGACGGTCGGTTCGTGGTCGGGGGCGACGGCGGCGAACAGGGTGCTCACACCGTCGGCGCCCAGACGCCCGATGAGTCGGTAGCGGCCCACCTGGAGCGGGTCGCCGTCGGTCAGGGGGGTGACTTTCGGCGGCAGAGCGGGGAGGGAGAAGTCCATTGGGGGCAGCTTTCCACACATCAGGGACGGTTGTGGTGGGCTGTGCCGGGATAGCACATTCGATCCCGTTGTTCTGCGAATCTACCTAATTTGTGAGGGATCCGATGCGGCGATCCCCCTTTTCCGCGTGTGCGCGGGACCCATTCGCGACGAGCGCCCAGCCGCCCGCGAGGGCATGTCGACACCCCCGCACGGGAGGCGGTAACGCCTGTTCACCAAGGATCGCGGGGGTGGTCACGCCGACCCGGCCACTGCCCGATGGGCCGCCCTCCTGGGCTCCGTCCGTGGACACGGTGGGTGAGGACGTTATGGGATGGAGAGGAAATCGGTGCAATCCGGCGCCAACCGAACTGCGGAACCCGATGGAGGCGACCTCACCGCGACAGCGGTGACCGTGGCCGGGAAGACCCGGTCGACCCGACAGCGGACCAGCCACGGCACAAACTCCAGCCTGAAAGCGCCATAAACCGCCCGTGGTCGCACTGATAGTTTCTCCGCGACCACCGACTTCCCCCACCCGAGAAGACCATGGTTGACGACACCCCCCAGAACAGGGCGGCTCACCGCGCGGACCGCTCCCCCGAGCCCGGTGGCCCGATCCCGCCCGAGGTCGGACCCACGGAGGAAGTGACCGCACCGAACGAGGCCACACCGGAACCCCGCCCCTCCTTCGCCCGACTCGTGGGCGGGATCGCGGGAAAGGCCCTCCCGCTCTACCTCTCCATGGTCGCCACCGTCATCGGAACCCTGGTCACCGCCGGAGTCCTGGGCCACACCGGCACCGCCGTCCTGGCCGCCTACGCCATGACCGTCGCCCTGTACAACCCCGCCTCGATGGTGGTCCAGGGCGCGCTGCGCGGATCCATGCCGTTCGTCGCGCAGAACGCCGAGGACCCCGACGCCCTCGCCCCCACCCTTCGCGACTCCCTCTGGTTGGCACTGTGTATGGGCCTGCTCGGCGGCGTGGTGGTGGCGTCGGTCCCAACGGTCGCCCGGCTGATCGGGGTACCCGCCGAGACGGTGGCTGCGCTCGGCCCCTTCCCCTACCTGATGGCGCTCGCGCTCCTCGCCAACTCCTTCCAGTCCAGCGCGACCGTACTGCTGATCGGGCTGGGCAGGTCGAAGCAGGCGATGACCGTGGGCCTGGTGGGCACGGCGATGTCAGTGGTCCTGATCCCCACGCTGGTCCTGGTGCTCGGCCTGGACATCGCCGGCGCGGGCGTCGCGATGCTGCTGACCTCCCTGACTGTCGCGACCGTCGCCCAGGTCCTGCTGCGGCGCGGCACGGTCCTGGCCATCCGACCGCGAGGGCCGGGCGCACCGGACTGGTCGGGGGTCTGGCACATCGCGCGGGTCGGGCTCCCCATGGGCACGACGATGCTGATCAAGTTCGGTGTACTCGGCCTGCTCGCGATGGCGGTGGCTCGGATCGGCGCCACGGAGGCCGCGGCCCACCAGGTGATGGTGACCCTGGTGACCTTCGTGTTCCTTCCCGCGACCGCGGCGGGCCAGGCCTGCGTCCCCTTCATGGCCCGCGCGGCCAGGGAGGGCGAGGTCTCGGGGGACGGATTCGGTGAGGTCCGCAGGGCGCTGACCGCGGGGCTGACGCTGGCTCTGCCGGTGATCGCGCTGAGCATGCTCCTGATCCGGGTCGCGGCGACCCCGGTCATCGGGGTCTTCACCCCCGATCCGGCGGTGGCAGCGCTGGTGTCCGCGTTGATCCCGGTGGTCCTCTTGGTCGTCCTCGCCGACGGACTGCAGGCGATGCCGGGGATGGGGCTGCTCGCCCTCAAGCGCACCGCGCCGACCCTGTACACCTTCGCCGTGTGTTTCGGGCTGTTGGCCCTGGCAGCCTTCCCCGTCGCCTCCGCGGGTGGGCTGGCCTGGCTCTGGTGGGCCTACGCGCTCGCCAACCTCGGGCTGGTCCTCGGCCAGGGCGGTGGCTTTCTCCGACTGACCCGGGCCCGGGCCTGACCGAGGCCCGACTCCTGTCGGGCCCGGGCCCGGCACCCACCCCCAGCACGCGACTCCGACGGTTCGGGAACGCCCACTTCATGCGTGACCCGCATAGAAGTCATGCTTCGTACCGGTGATTCCCTCCTTCGCCATCACACCCACTCGGCGGCACGTCCACCACCAACGACCTCGACGGGGGCACCCCACGCCCCCCTGCAGACCTCTGCTTTCCCACGCGTGAGGCCGCTTCGATTGCGGGGGACGTCCATTCGAATTTCACTGGGTAAAGCACCCGGTAAAGCACGCCGCCATTTCTCCGAAAACCGACTCGCGAACGCGACCTCGCTCATCCGCACCGAACCGCCGCGGGCCCGAGCTCCGCGAATCGGCGACGGCCCCTCGACCCGGTGTCTCCGAACCCGGCACCATACGGCGACCGGGCCCTCCCGGGCTTCCCACCCGCGTCGTCACCCTCCAGCGACTCACCACGAGGGGAAACCGGACAGTTACCCCAAGGAACGAGACAACAGTCGATGCCTCCCTCGAGGTCGAAGAAGCCCTGCGAAGCCACCCCAGCGGCCGCCGGGAGCCCCCGAGGGCACACCCCCGACCCCTGCCCGCCAAGGAGCGTGTCGCCACGCCACAGCACCCACTGGGTGCCACGAGAGCACCACCGGCCGGGCCCCTCCCCTCCGAAACCTGTACTCCGAGGGTGTCCGGTTTCCGCCAAGCGATGACTTTAGGCACCAAACCACCTACAAAAGACGGCGCGGAGCCCCCGCTCCGACCAATCCGGGCGACGCCATGACCGCCCCGAGTGCGCCACTCGGCCACATCGGAGAATCAGTTTGAGGAATTGCCACGGAACGGCTGCGAAGCACCCTCCGCCTCAGGCATACTCGGACCGTCGGTCGCCCGGTCGGCGCTGGCTTCGAGCCCGAAGCCAGCGCGTGTCCTGGCGTCGGCGTCATGCACTCAGCGTTCCGTGCGTTCGCCCGTTTCCGGGGCCCGGAGGTTGGTTCACGTTCACCACAGAACGGGATTCCCGGACATGGACAGAATGGTTCCGCGAAGCGATAGAGTGCATCTGCGGGATCTCGCTTTCTCTCGTTCGTCACACGAGGGATGCGCGGGTTCGATGGGGATTGACTTCGTGGAAGTTGTGATCTAGGGGGAACTTCCGCCAAAGGCACTCCCGCCCGCTCAAGTGGCATTGGATTCGGGGGAATTCACGTTCACCGAGCACGTGGATGTTCCATTCGCCACCAAGGGGCCCCTGCCCCTCTGCTGCCTTCCGTGCGACAGGGTCGCTGGAAGGGAAAGGGGAACAGAGGGTTCGCGGGTCCCGACCGAGAAGGAAAGAAGGGGGGCACTCGCCGTTCCTGCCGTCTGGGGGGAGAGGCAGGAGCGGAGGCCATCCTCGGTCGCGGCCCCGGTTCGCGTCGGCTCACGAGGAGCCGATCGCGACCGGGGCCGCGGTCCTTCGCCCCCATCCCACGATCGGGACCGACCGTCGAGCCCCCACCCGGATCACGCATACGGCTCCGCTCCGACCAGTCGCCGCCCACCACGGGGACACCCGCGCCAGAAACACGACGAGGGTGGGAACTCAGCGTCACCGGGCTTCGTTGCGCCAGCGTGAGTGAAGACATGACGTGTTCGCGCCGCGGAGCCGCCCCGGTCCCGTCGTCCCATGGGGGATCGCCCGGACGGAAGCTCACGCCGACTCCGGCACCGCCAGCGCGCGCCACAGCGTCCACGCAACAGCGCCTAGTGCGAGTCCCGGCAGCTCAGCACCGTCTCCAGCAGCCCAGGGAACCGTCCGTCGAGCTCCTGGTCCCGCAGCGAAACGAAGCAGCGTGTGCCCTCGGTGCGGTTCTGGATCACGCCGGCGTTGCGCAGGATCTTCAGGTGGTGACTCAGGGTCGACTGCGCGATCGGCAGTTCGATGTCCTTCCAGGCCCGCTCACCCTCGAAATCGGCGAGCATGCACACGATCCGCATCCGGGTGGGTTCGGCCAACGCGGACAGGACCGTGACCAGATCCACTTCGGCCAGGGCCGGATGCTCATGTCCCTTGGACGGCCCCTTGGGAACCAAGACCCCACCTCCACTTCCTCTGTCGTACAGCCGTTCCGCGCGTTCATCCGAGCGCGTCGCCGCCCCGCCGAACCCCGTCCGGCGGCCTCGCCGATCCGTGGTCAGGATTTGGTGTGCGTTCAGCGGCGAGTGTACCGTCAATGTTCGATGTTCGTCGATCATCGAATGATTCAGGCCAGTGGGGGTAACTGAGATGACGGAATCAGCTGGGGCAGCACGGACCGAGGCACCGGGGGCAGGGCCCGCCCTGTCCGTCCTGGACCACGCGAGCATCGTCGAGGGCTCCACCCCCGGCGAGGCCCTGCGCGACGCCCGCGAACTCGCCCAGAACCTGGAGCGCTGGGGCTACACCCGTTTCTGGTTGTCCGAGCACCACAACATGCGGGCCATTGCCAGCGCGGCCACCTCGGTCTCCCTCGGCTTCATCGCCGAGGGAACCTCCACCATCAGGGTGGGCTCGGGCGGCGTCATGCTCCCGAACCACTCCCCGCTGGTGATCGCCGAACAGTTCGGCACCCTGGAGTCCCTCTACCCGGGACGCATCGACCTCGGGCTGGGGCGCGCCCCCGGAACCGACCCGCGCACCATGCGCGCGATGCGCCGCGACCACTCCGCCTCCTCGACCTTCCCGCAGGACGTCCAGGAGCTCCGGTCGCTCTTCGAGCCCGCCAGCCCCGGACAACCGGTGCGCGCCGTCCCCGGCGAGGGCCTGCGGGTGCCCCTGTGGATCCTCGGGTCCAGCCTGTTCGGCGCACAGCTCGCAGCACATCTGGGGCTGCCGTACGCCTTCGCGTCGCACTTCGCGCCGAGCGCGCTCCACGACGCGCTCGCCGCGTACCGGGAGGACTTCGCGCCCTCGGACCAGGCCCAGAAGCCGTACGCGATGGCCGGGATCAACGTGGTGGTCGCCGACACGGACGCCGAGGCGAAGAACCTGTTCACCTCGCAGCAGCAGGCCTTCCTGGGCATCATGCGCAACGCGCGTGGTCTGCTGCAGCCTCCGGTCCGGAGCTCGGCCATGGACACGATGTGGCGTCCCGGGGAGAAGGAGCAGACGAGCGCGATGCTCCGTTACTCGTTCGTGGGCTCCCAGGAGACCGTGCGAGGCAAGATCGACCAGTTCGTCGCCGACACCGGCGTGGACGAGCTGATGATCTCCTCGATGATCTACGACAAGACAGCCCGCTTCCGCTCCTACGAACTGCTGGCCGACGCGTTCGGCCCGGCGGCGCCCGCCGGGAGCTGAGTGCGGCACGAAACCCTGACCGGGGGTACTGGTCAAGGGTGCGGAACCGGATCAGGCAGGGTCCGGAACCGCTTCCTCCGGTGACAGGGATGGGGCGGGGTCGTCAGGGACCCCGCCCCGCACTCTCTCCGGCGACTGTCCCCTGAGTGGAGAACGGTCGCGTCGGGCTAGCCCTCCTCCGCGCGTACCCGACCGTCCTGTTCACGAGCGGCCGTGCTGTCGAGTTCCCTGCGCGCGGGGCCGCTCAGCGGAATGCGCCGCCACCACCACTTCTCGTCGGTCCGGGCCTCGGCCTCCGGTTCGGCCAGGGCCAGGAGACCGACGCCGTCCTCCTCCGTGAGGGAACGGAAGCCCTCGTCGAGGTCGGCCAGGGCGGAGTCCACGTTCGTGGTGAGTTCCGTGCCCAGGGTGGCGATCCCCCGATCCACGAAGTCGCGCAGGACGAGCGCGGTCACGAGATCGTGGACACCGCAGGCGGAGGGGTCGCCGTCCGAGAGGGTGAGGTCCGCCCGCAGTCTTCGGACGTGCGTGTGCCAGGCGCCGAGCAGGCCCAGCAGGCCGAACTCGTGGCCCGTGGGAATGCGGACCGGGAACTGTTCGAGCCGGTCCAGCTCCTCGGGGGCGAAGTAGCGGCGAAACCACTCCCCCGCCTCTGGTTCCGCTGGTTCCGGAGTCATGGAACTCCTTCTGGGGTGAGCTGGGTCGGTTCTGGGGGCGGGTGTCGGGTCAGCCAGGCGGGAACAGGGCCAGGCGGACACGGGGAGCGGGGTCGGGGGCAGAGGACGTTCGAGACTCGGTGTGGGGGCTTCGTGCCCCGAAATCGGCCCAGGACTCACTCGGGTAGACGATAACGTCCCCGCGCCTCATGCGGTCGGAAAGGTCATCCGGGCGCCGGACATCGAAGGCGGCACGGTTCGCACCGCCACGGGCGACGATTTCCGCCTCCCGGGTCTCCCGAGCCGCCAGGCACACCATCGTGGCACCCCCCACACCTGCCTTCCCCCGCATTCTCTTACGCCGCTCCCCCACACCGCCGGTTCACCCCTTTCCCGGGAACGGGATGCGGAGCGGCCGCCGCGGGTGTAGGGG
>NZ_LAVM01000128.1:0-10188 GCF_001083815.1 Nocardiopsis sp. SBT366
CTCCCACCCACGGTCCTGTTCCCGACCCTCCCACCGGCGTTCCTGCTCGGGATCGCCCGCGTCGGCGGCGGAGATCAACACCTCCAGGTCCGGCCCCAGGTCCTCCGGCGACATCGCCAACAGGTACTCGTTGAGGTGGCGGCGGAAGGCCTCCGCCGAGTGGGAGGGCTCCACGTCCTTGCGCCTGGCCAACGCCACCGTGCGCAGCAGCCTCGGCCGGGCCAGCGGTGTCCCCCTCAACCCCGGACGGTTGCGCAGCACCATGCTCGGCACCACCGCCAGGCCCAGCCCCGCCTCCACGAACCGCAGCACGGCGTCCATCTCACCGCCCTCCACAGCGAGGTCCGGCTCGAAACCGGACGCACGGCACGCACGCAACGTGGCCTCGCGGACGTCGTAACCCCGCCGGAACATCACCAGCGGCCTGTGCTCCAGCTCCGTGATGCGGATCGACGCCCGCCCGTTGGGGGAGGGGCGCGAGGTCGGGCTGGCCACCACCAGGTTCTCCCTCAGGATCGGGGTGGTCGAGAAGTCCGGGTCGCTGCTGTGCAGTGGCAGGATGATCAGGGCCAGGTCCAGTTCCCCCCTCCCCAGATCCCGGATGAGGTCGCGGGAACCGCTCTCCTCCACGTGGAGTTCGATCCCGGGGAAGCGCGTGTGGAAGTCCGAGAGCACGTCGGCCAGCAGCCCCGCGCACAACGACGGGGTCGCCCCCAACCGCACGCGTCCCCGCCGCACTCCAGCCAGCTCCGCCACCTCCCGGCGGGCCGTCTCCAGGTCGGTGAGGATGCGCTGGGCCAGCGGAAGGAGCGCCTCACCAGCGGGTGTGAGTGTGATGTTTCCCCGAGCACGACTGAATAACGGCGCACCCAACTCGCGCTCAAGGCTCCGGATCTGTTTGCTCAAACTCGGCTGGGCGACGCGAGAAAGCTCTGCTGCGCGGGTGAAATGGCGGGTGCGGGCGACAGCGACGAAGTAGGCCAGCTGTTGGAACTGCATGGTCCATAGCCTACGGCTATCGACACCAGGGTCCCGATGACTTGGACGTCAGACTCAACTCGAATTTAGAGTGGCAGGCTGTGGCGAACAGTACCTTGACCAAGAAGCGGTCTACGGCCTACGGGTCCACGGTGGCGCTCAAGTCAGCAATGGCGGCCTCCGGTGCGATCCTTGTGCTGTATTTGATCGCGCACATGTACGGCAACCTGAAGGTCTTCGCGGGCCAGGAGGCCTTCGACGGCTACGCGCACTCACTACGTGAGATCGGGTACCCGCTCCTTCCCGAGAGCGGTTTCCTCTGGATCTTCCGGATCGTGCTCCTCGCGAGCATCCTGATCCACATCTACTCCGCCGCGGTTCTGACGATCCGCGCGCGCAACGCCCGTGAGCAGCGCTACGTGGTGCAGAAGCGGGTCCAGCGGACCTACTCCTCCTACACCATGCGCTGGGGCGGTGTGCTGATCGCGCTCTTCGTGATCTTCCACATCCTCCACCTCACGGTCAACGTCGTCGCACCCGGCGGCAAGTCCGACAGTCCCTTCGAACGACTGGTGAACGGGTTCCAGCCCGAGTTCTGGTTCGTGACCCTGTTCTACGTCCTGGCCGTCATCGCCGTGGGATTCCACCTGCGGCACGGCATCTGGAGTGGCATGGCCACCCTCGGCGTCAACAAGGCCAGCCGCCAGAGCAAGATCAACGCCGTCGCCGTGGCGATCGCGCTGGTCGTGACGGTCGGCTTCCTGCTTCCGCCCCTGGCGGTCACCTTTGGACTGGTGAAGTAAATGCCTGAGAACGACCTCTACATCGAGGGCGCCCCGATCCGCGACGAGAAGGCGCCCGAGGGTCCGATCAACGAGCGCTGGGACCAGCGCCGTTTCTCGGCCAAGCTGGTCAACCCCGCGAACCGGCGCAAGCTCTCCGTCATCATCGTCGGCACCGGTCTGGCCGGTGCGGCCGCCGCGGCCACGATGGGCGAGGCTGGCTACAACGTCATCTCGTTCTGTTACCAGGACAGCCCCCGCCGCGCGCACTCCATCGCCGCGCAGGGTGGCATCAACGCCGCGAAGAACTACCGCAACGACGGCGACAGCATCCACCGCCTGTTCTACGACACGGTCAAGGGCGGTGACTTCCGCTCCCGTGAGTCGAACGTCTACCGCCTGGCCCAGACCAGTGTCGAGATCATCGACCAGTGCGTGGCCCAGGGCGTGCCGTTCGCCCGTGAGTACGGCGGTCTGCTCGACAACCGTTCCTTCGGTGGCGTGCAGGTGTCCCGCACGTTCTACGCGCGCGGCCAGACGGGACAGCAGCTGCTGATCGG
Source organism: Nocardiopsis sp. SBT366 (assembly GCF_001083815.1). NCBI lineage: Bacteria > Bacillati > Actinomycetota > Actinomycetes > Streptosporangiales > Nocardiopsidaceae > Nocardiopsis > Nocardiopsis sp. SBT366. The sequence goes on from NZ_LAVM01000128.1 coordinate 2,321, forward strand.
CGCCTACCAGGCGCAGGAGCGGCAGATCGCGGCGGGCACCGTTCAGATGAACACCCGCCACGAGATGCTCGAGGTCATCGTCGCCGACGGCAAGGCGCGCGGCATCATCGCCCGCGACATGGTCACCGGCGAGATCGAGACGCACTTCGCCGACGCCGTGGTCCTGGCCACCGGCGGCTACGGCAACGTGTTCTTCCTGTCGACCAACGCCATGGGCTCCAACGTCACCGCCGCGTGGCGTGCCCACCGCAAGGGCGCGCACTTCGCGAACCCCTGCTACACGCAGATCCACCCGACCTGCATCCCGGTCAGCGGCGACTACCAGTCCAAGCTGACCCTGATGAGCGAGTCGCTGCGTAACGACGGCCGGATCTGGGTTCCCAAGGAGGGCGGCGACGCCCGGGACCCGCGCCAGATCCCCGAGGACGAGCGCGACTACTACCTGGAGCGCATCTACCCGGCGTTCGGCAACCTGGTGCCGCGTGACATCGCGTCCCGCGCCGCCAAGAACGTCTGCGACGAGGGCCGCGGTGTCGGTCCCGGCGGTCTGGGCGTCTACCTGGACTTCGCCGACGCGATCGCGCGCCTGGGCAGGGACGCCGTCGAGGCCAAGTACGGCAACCTGTTCGACATGTACCAGCGCATCACCGGCGAGAACCCGTACGAGGTTCCGATGCGCATCTACCCCGCGGTGCACTACACCATGGGTGGTCTGTGGGTCGACTACGACCTCCAGAGCAGCATCCCGGGCCTGTTCGTGACCGGTGAGGCCAACTTCTCCGACCACGGCGCCAACCGCCTGGGCGCCAGCGCGCTGATGCAGGGTCTGGCGGACGGCTACTTCGTCCTGCCGAACACCATCAACGACTACCTGGCCGCGGGCCCGTTCGAGAAGCTGGACGAGAGCCACCCCGACGCCGTCAAGGCGAAGGAGGAGGTCACCTCCCGCATCGACAAGCTGCTCTCCATCAACGGTTCCCGCACCGTCGACTCCTTCCACAAGGAGCTCGGCCACATCATGTGGGACTACTGCGGCATGGAGCGCAACGAGGAGGGTCTGCGCAAGGCGATCGAGCTCATCCGTGAGCTGCGCGCCGAGTTCTGGCGCGACGTCAAGGTGCTGGGCACGAACGAGGAGCTCAACCAGGCTCTGGAGAAGGCCAACCGCGTGGCCGACTTCCTGGAGCTGGGCGAGCTCATGTGCATCGACGCCCTGCACCGCCGTGAGTCGTGCGGCGGCCACTTCCGCGCCGAGAGCCAGACCGAGGACGGCGAGGCCCTGCGACACGACGACGAGTTCGCCTACGTCGCCGCGTGGGAGTTCGGTGGCGTTGACAGCAAGCCCGTGCTCCACAAGGAAGCCCTGGAGTACGAGTACGTCGAGATGAAGCAGCGGAGCTACAAGTGAACATCACCCTGCGCGTTTGGCGCCAGAAGGGCCGTGACGACGAAGGCCGGATGGTCACGTACAAGCTCACGGACGTCTCGCCGGACATGTCCTTCCTGGAGATGCTCGACGTCCTCAACGAGAAGCTCACTCTCGAGAACGAGGACCCGGTCGCCTTCGACCACGACTGCCGTGAGGGCATCTGTGGTGCCTGTGGCGTCGTGATCGACGGCGAGGCCCACGGCCCGGAGGTCACCACCACCTGCCAGCTGCACATGCGCAGCTTCAACGACGGCGACACCATCACGGTGGAGCCGTGGCGGGCCAAGGCCTTCCCGGTCGTGAAGGACCTGGTCGTGGACCGCGGGTCGTTCGACCGCATCATCCAGGCGGGCGGCTTCATCAGCGCCCCCACGGGTACCGCGCCGGACGCCCACGCCAACCCGATCCCGAAGCCGGACGCCGACCGCGCGTTCGACGCCGCGACCTGCATCGGTTGCGGCGCCTGCGTGGCGGCCTGCCCGAACGCCTCCGGCATGCTGTTCACCGCCGCGAAGGTCACCCACCTCGGCATGCTCCCGCAGGGGCAGCCGGAGCGGGCCTCGCGCGTGGTGAAGATGATCAACCAGCACGACCACGAGGACTTCGGCGGCTGCACCAACATCGGTGAGTGCGCGGCGGTCTGCCCCAAGGGCATCCCGCTGGACACCATCTCGCAGCTCAACCGCGATCTGCTGGGTTCGCTCAGCAAGGGCGTCGGCTAGGACCGAGCGTCAGCCCGGAACGGGCCGCACCTTTCGGGGTGCGGCCCGTTCCGCGTTCACCCGCCTATTCGCTCAGGCGCCGGAGCGGTTCGGCTTCTTCCTCGACGATCCGCTGCGCGATTCCGCGCACCCGAAGGGTGCGCAGGTGCTCCAGGGCCCTCTCCACGTTGGTTTCCAGGGCCTCGGCCGAGTCCAGTACCAGCCGTTCGTCCGTCCACGGACCCAGACCAGCCCGACGCGCGGGGAGCGAGTCCCAGACGGGTTCGGGGAAACCGGGAAGGTCGCGTTGCCTGCCCTCCAGTCTGCGCCGGTGCAGGTCGGGGTCGGAGCAGACCACCTCGATCCAGGCCAGGGGCAGACCCCTGCGCTCGGCCAGCCCGCGCCACTGTTCACGGGCCTGTTCAACGTCGTTCACGGCGTCCACGACCACGGTCTGGCCCAGTGCCAGGACATCGGCGGCCATCGCCTCCACGACCACGTAGGCGGCCAGTCCGGTGGGTTCCTCACGACTGATCCCCGCACGCCAAAGCGCGGATTCGACGGGATCGACCGAAAGAACCGGCGCGGCCAGGCGCCGACCGAGCCCCTCGGCCACGGTGCTCTTGCCGGAGCCGGGCAGCCCGGCCATCGCGATGAGCATGCCTCCCACCCTTCCGACCCCGCAGACGCTCAGACGGCCGGGCGCAGCATGCAGTAGGTGGAGGGGAACGACGGGTCGTTGATCGCGCGGATCACCCGGAAGTCGTACTTCTCGTAGTAGCCGATGTTGGCCGAGTTCATGGTCTCCAGGTAGACCGGAACCCCGTCGGCGTCAGCCTGGGCCAGGCCCGCGCGCAGCAGTCGTGAACCCACACCGGTCCCGCGCGCCACGGGGGCGGTGCCCAGCACCGACAGGTACCAGTGCGCCTCCTCGGGCGCCGAGGCCCGGAGTTCGCCCAGGTACCGGACGATCTCCGGCAGGCGGGCCAGACCGACCAGCTCGAGCCAGTGCGGCAGGGAGCGCAGCACCACGGGCAGCCGTTCACCGGACGCCTCCGGCGGGGTCCACAGGGCGGCCCCGCGCACCACCGGGGGACGCGCCCGGTCCTCCTTGACCTCGTACACCGTGGTGTGGCCGTCCGGGATGCTTCCGAACCCGGCGATCAGCGCGAAGGCACGGGCGCTCTGGGCCATTCGGCGGTGGTCGTCCGGGAAGACCCAGCGGAAGAAGGGGTCGTTGTGGAAGGCCCGGCTCAGGACCCGGGCCACCCCGGGGACGTCGTTCATGGTGGCGGTGCGGACCGACTCGACCGTGGCGGCCATCGAGGTCATCTGCGCAGTCTCCCTCTTCCGGGGTCGTCACCGCCCATGCTAGATCACGGAAACATCACGGGTGGGCCGTTTTCCGGGAAGGGCCCACAGACGTCGCCGTAGTCAGGAAGCGGGTCGGAGCAGGAAGTAACTGGTGCCGACCCCCTCGTGCGGGACCTCGTGCACGCACCGGAAGCCGAAGTGCTCGTAGAAGGCGACGCTCTTGTCGTTGAGGGTCTGGGTGAAGACCGGCAGCCCCTGGGAGTCGGCCTGGTCCAGCCCGGCCGTGAGCAGCCCGCCAGCCAGCCCCGTGCCCGCCGAACTCGGGTCGACGCCCAGCGCGGCCAGGTACAGGTGGGGCTCCTGGGGAGCGGACATCTTCCACTCGGCGAAGATCCTGACGAAGGCGGCGAGCCGGGCACGGCCGATGAGCGGACCCCAGTGCGGCCAGGTGCGCACGGACACCATGGGGCCCTCGGGGTTGCTGGTGGGAAGGGCCCACAGCGCGGCGGCGCGGGTGACCGGCGCGGCCTCCGGCTCCTCGGTGAGCTCGGTGACCCGGGTGTCGCCCGCCGGGACGTAGCCGAACCCGGTGGTCAGGGCGAAGAACCGACGGACCTTGGCCATCCGCTGCTCGTCGTCGGGGAACAGCCAGCGGAAGAGGGGATCGTCGTGCAGCGAGCGGCTGAGCACCCGGGCCACCCCGGGCACGTCGTCGATGGTGGCGGGTCGGGCGGTGGAGGTGACGATCGGACTCATCCTGGCTACTTCCTGGTAGGGGGCGATCCGCTCATGCTAGATCACGAGAAAATCACGGACGTGGGGTGGTCGCACGGTCGGTCACCCGCTGATCGAACACATGCGCCCGCACCCAGGCGTGCATGGCCACGGCGGCGGCCGCGCCGGCGTTGATGGACCGGGTCGACCCGAACTGGGCGATCGAGAGCACCGCCGCGCACACCTCGCGGACCTCCTCGGACAGCCCCGGACCCTCCTGCCCGAACACCAGCACCGCGTTGCGTGGCAGCGGGTGGGTCTCCAGGGGGACCGCGCCGGGCAGGTTGTCCACCCCGACCAGCACGAGGTCGTGCTCGGCCGCCCAGGCCACCAGCGATTCCGTCTCCGGGTGGTGGTGCACGTGCTGGTACCGGTCGGTCACCATCGCCCCTCGGCGGTTCCAGCGCCGCTTGCCGACGATGTGCACGGCCGCGCAGCCGAAGGCGTTGGCGGTGCGCACCACCGAACCGATGTTGAAGTCGTGCGACCAGTTCTCCACCGCCACGTGGAACTCGTGCCGCACCGTGTCGAGGTCGGCCACGATCGCCTCGCGCCGCCAGTAGCGGTACTGGTCCACCACGTTGCGCCGGTCGCCGTTGGCCAGCAGTTCCGGGTCGTAGTGGTCGCCCTCGGGCCAGGGGCCCTCCCACGGGCCCACGCCCACCTCCCGTGCCTCGTCCTCCCCGGAGGAGTGCTCGACGGGGATCACGGTGGTGGCCTCGGTGGCGGGGTGCTCGTTCATCGCCTCCAGCTTACGAACCGCCCACGGCCACCCGAGCCGGTCACGGGGGCGCTCACGGGCTCCTACAGGTGGATGCCGCCGTGGAAGTCGCGGCCCTGGATCACCCTTGCCGACCCGCTCACGTCACCGTGGATCTGGTTGACGACAGAGCCCTCGCCCTCCTGGGCGATCTGGCCGACGTCCGCGCGGAGCTTCGCCAGGAGCCGCCCGATCTCCTGGTCCTCGCGTGCGGCCCGCTCCAGGTGCACGGAGACGGCCTCCACGGCCTTGGAGTCGTCCTGCTCCAACCTGAGGTCGTCCAGAGCCTCCTGAGCCTCCGGCTCGGAGCGGAACCGCTTGGTGACGGCCCTGTAGAGGGACCTGAAGGTCGTGACCACGCTCTCCCCGAGACCTTCACCGAGCTTGGTGGCCGAGGCGGTGGCGAGGGCGGCGACGATGGTGGCGGTGACGGGATCGGTCATGGGGGCTCCTGGAGGGTGCGGAGGCGCGCGTACGCCCCCAGTCTTCCCCCTCAGGCCGCCGTCTGTCGCTTCCTCCGGGACACCAGCAGGGCCACGGCGCGCCAACCGAGCATGGTCGCGGCAAGGAACAGCGAGGTCACCAGCACGAAGGACAGGGGAGCACCCTCGCCGCTGAGCAGGCGCAACGGCATGGCGCCCACGACGGTCACCGCCCACACCAGGACGCCGGTCGGCCAGATCCGGCCAGGAGAGCGCCATGCCAGGGTGACGACCCACCCGAGGGCCAGGGCGGCCAGGAACGGCCACGCGGTCGCGGCGACTTCGGCCGGACCCAGGCCGGTCGCGTGGTCGGTCTTGCCCACCACGACGAACACGAGCACGCAGAGCAGGTCGGCCAGCAGGGCCAGCAGCGGGGTGTACGAGCGCATACCCCCAGGCTAGACCCGCTTCGGGAACCCCTTCCGCCGGGGTTCCCGCGCCCGCCGGAAACCGAGGGTGACCAAACGAACCACCCCCGCACCGACCGCATCAGACTCCCGGAGACCCATACTGGTCCCGTCCTCCTGGTTCCCTCCTCCGACCGGAAGAACATCCCCCATGAACCCACCGCCTGGTCCCACCGCCGCCACTGCGCCCCTTGACCGCCACCGCCTGCCGCCCGGGGTCACCCGACCGGCCAAGGGTGACCCCGCCGTGGTCGGGAATCACCGTGTGATCGGTCGGATCTCCCGGAACGCGGCGGGCACGGCCCTGCTCGGCGTGGATGACACTGGTTCAGCCTCCGTGATCCGCGTGTTTCCCTCCCCTCTGGCCGACTCCCCAGAGGCACGCACCCGGCTGGAGGCGGAGTTCGACCGACTGGCCCGGGTGCGCTCCCTCTGCGCGGCCACCCACCGGAGCGCGGACGCCCGGGCCACCGAACCGTGGCTGGCCTCCTCGTACGCCCCCGGGCACACCCTCGCCGCGCACGTGGCCGAGCACGGTCCGCTGACCGGTGGCATGCTCACCGCCCTCGCCGCCGGACTCGCGGAGGCCCTTGCGGCGGGCCACGCGGTCGGGGCGCTCCACCTGGCCCTGGACCCGAGCAGGGTGATCCTGTCCCCGGAGGGTCCCCGGGTGGTGGATCTCGGGATCGCGCGCGCCACCGGCCGACCGATCTCCTCGCCGCGCTGGTCCGCCCCCGAGCAGCGCTCCGCGGATCCCGAGGAAGTGACCGGATACGCCGACGTATACGCCTGGGGCTCGCTGGTCCGGTTCGCGGCCACCGGTTGGGAGCCCTCCGGAGAGGCCACGGACGAACCGGAGATCGGTTCCGTGCCGTCGCACCTGGCCCCCCTCGTTCGACGCGCCCTGACGGAGACGCCCGAACAACGCCCCACCGCACTGGAGGTCCTCCGGGAACTCACCTCGGGGAAGGACCCGGCGACGGCGGTGTCCGCGCTCCTGGCCGCCGAGTGGACCGGGGTGACCGTCCCCGAACCTCGCAGAGCGGGTCGCGCAGGCAGGCCCGCGCTGCTCGCCGGGAGCGCCGCCGTGCTGGTGATCGCCCTGCTCGGCGGCTGGGCCGTGGTTCGTCCCGGCGCGGAGTCGGAGGGACCAGGCCCCACGGCTGCCGACGGCACTGCGGAGGGCACGGACGAGGTGGAACGGAGCGGACCGACCGTCGCCGTGGACCCCGAGGACATCGAAGCGGTGGTGGCCGAGGCGGTGGAACTCGCCTTGGGCGCGTCCAGCTTCACGACCTTCGACTACGCCTACGCCAACAGCGGCGGGGACTTCACTCCGTTCCACTACCTCTACTCCGAGGACCCCCGACCGGCGATGACCCGGGCCAGCTACCTGGGTCCCGTCGGGGGCGGGTTGCTCGCCCTGGGAGCGGATCTGGACGACTTCGTGCACTTCAGCGACGTCCCGGGCGCGACGACCGACAGTATCGAGCGTGTGTACTACCTTGACCCGGGACCGAACGCGGAGCGGCGGGGCGAGCCCCGGGAGGAGTGGGAGGCTCTGGTCCACTCACTGGAGGGCGTCCTCACGGCGCAGGACCCCGTTGTCCACGAAGGACTCGGCACCGTCGACGACGAGTACGTCCCCGTTGAACTGTCGGGTGAGGATCCCGCCGAGCGCGGAGGACACCACTACACCGGGACGTTCGTCCACACCTTCCAACGCACGACACACAGCGAACCGGTGGAGACGGACTTCGACCTGTGGATCTCCGAGGAGGGGTATCCGGTCCGGTTCCTGCTGGTGGGCCTGCCGGGAGAGGAGTTCGGTACCGACTCGGGCGAGCCCCTGACCCTCACCCACCAGACGGACTTCTTCCGCTTCGACCAGCTGGTGGAGATCACCATCCCCGAGGAGTCCGAGATCCACGAGACCCGCCCCTGACACGGCTCCCGACAGGACCGCAACGCCTCCTACACGAACCCGGGAACCTCCCCATG
>NZ_LAVM01000129.1:0-9996 GCF_001083815.1 Nocardiopsis sp. SBT366
CCTCCCCCTCTTCGCCCCACCGCACGCGAGCGGACAGCACCCCTGGGGCACAGGACCCGAACCCGCCCAGGCGAACGCAAAGGCCCCAGCGGAGCACGAAACTACCCACGGGTAACCCCGCCTTCCACCGAACCCGGCACCGCTCGTTAGGGTTCCCGTGGCCGTGCCTGGGCACCGCTTCCCTGGAGTGGCGCCCCCGAGCGGCCACTGGCAGCACCCGGAGTACCGGCCACACCGGCGACGGCGCCGACCCGACCGGTACCGCGTCACGGAGTCCAGGAGGCATCCGGCATGTTCGAGAAGATCTTGGTGGCCAACAGAGGTGAGATCGCCATCCGCGCCCTGCGCGCGGGGCACGAACTGGGAGCCCGCACCGTCGCGGTCTTCCCCCACGAGGACCGCCACTCGCTGCACCGACTCAAGGCCGACGAGGCCTACCAGATCGGCGAACCCGGACACCCCGTCCGCGCCTACCTCTCAGTGGACGAGATCGTCCGCGCGGCACGGGAGGCGGGTGCCGACGCCGTGTACCCCGGCTACGGCTTCCTGTCCGAGAACCCGGCCCTGGCACGGGCCTGCGCGGAGGCGGGCATCACCTTCGTGGGCCCGCCCGCCGAGGTGCTGGAGCTGACCGGCAACAAGGCGACCGCGATCGCCGCGGCCAAGCGGGCGGGCATCCCCGTCCTGGACTCCACCGCGCCCTCCACGGACGTGGACGGGCTGGTCGGCGCCGCCGAGGAGATCGGCTTCCCGGTGTTCGTCAAGGCCGTGGCCGGTGGCGGCGGCAGGGGCATGCGCCGGGTGGACGCGCCCGCCGCGCTGCGGGAGTCGATCGAGGCGGCCATGCGCGAGGCCGAGACCGCCTTCGGCGACCCCACGGTGTTCCTGGAGCGCGCCGTGGTGGACCCGCGCCACATCGAGGTACAGATCCTCTCCGACGGCGAGGACGTGATCCACCTCTACGAGCGCGACTGCTCGGTGCAGCGCCGCCACCAGAAGGTCGTGGAGCTGGCCCCCGCACCCAACCTCGACCCGGAACTGCGCGAGCGCATGTGCCGGGACGCTGTGCTGCTCGCCCGCGAGCTGGGCTACCGCAACGCGGGCACGGTCGAGTTCCTCGTGGGCCGGGACGGCCGACACGTGTTCATCGAACTCAACCCCCGCATCCAGGTGGAGCACACGGTGACCGAGGAGGTCACCGACGTGGACCTCGTGCAGTCGCAGATCCGGATCGCCTCCGGTGAGTCCCTCGCCGACCTCGGCCTGTCCCAGGACGCGATCGTCCTGCACGGAGCCGCCCTGCAGTGCCGCATCACCACCGAGGACCCGGCCAACGGGTTCCGGCCCGACACCGGGACGATCAGCGCCTACCGCTCCCCCGGCGGCTCGGGGATCCGCCTCGACGGCGGTACCGCGGCCGCGGGTTCGGAGGTCAGCGCGTACTTCGACTCCCTGCTGGTCAAGCTCACCTGCCGGGGCCGTGACTTCGCCACGGCGGTGAGCCGCGCCCAGCGCGCGGTGGCGGAGTTCCGCATCCGTGGTATCTCCACCAACATCCCCTTCCTCCAGGCTGTGCTGGAGGACGAGGACTTCCGGCAGGGCCGGGTGACCACCTCCTTCATCGAGGAGCGCCCCCAGCTGCTGACCGCGCGCCCCTCAGCGGACCGGGGCACCCGCCTGCTCACCTACCTGGCCGACGTGACGGTCAACAAGCCGCACGGGGAACGCCCCCACCTGATCGACCCCGCCTCCAAGCTGCCCGCCGTCCCCGAGACGGCCCCGCCCGCGGGGTCCCGGCAGCGCCTGCGCGAACTCGGCCCCGGGGGGTTCGCCCGCTGGCTGCGCGAGTCCGACGTTCTGGGGGTCACCGACACCACCTTCCGGGACGCCCACCAGTCGCTGCTGGCCACACGGGTGCGCACCCAGGACCTCCTGGCGGCCGCGCCCGCCGTGGCGCACACCCTGCCCGAGCTGCTGTCCCTGGAGTGCTGGGGCGGCGCCACCTACGACGTGGCCCTGCGGTTCCTGGCCGAGGACCCGTGGGAGCGGCTCGCGGCGCTGCGCGAGGCCGTGCCCAACGTGGCCCTCCAGATGCTGCTGCGCGGCCGCAACACGGTCGGATACACCCCCTACCCCACCGAGGTGACGCGGGCCTTCGTGCGGGAGGCCGCCGCCACCGGTGTGGACGTCTTCCGGGTCTTCGACGCCCTGAACGACGTCGAGCAGATGCGCCCGGCGATCGACGCGGTACGGGAGACCGGCACCGGGCTCGCCGAGGTCGCCCTGTGCTACACCGCCGACCTGTCCGACCCCGCCGAGAAGCTGTACACGCTGGACTACTACCTGAAGCTGGCCGAGCGGATCGTGGAGTCCGGCGCGCACGTGCTCGCGATCAAGGACATGGCCGGGCTGCTGCGCGCCCCGGCCGCCTCCCGCCTGGTGAGCGCGCTGCGCCGTGAGTTCGACCTGCCGGTCCACGTGCACACGCACGACACCGCGGGCGGCCAGCTCGCCACCTACCTCGCGGCGGTGAACGCGGGCGCGGACGCGGTGGACGGCGCGGTGGCCTCCATGTCGGGCACCACCTCACAGCCCTCCCTGTCGGCGATCGTGGCCGCCTTCGACCACTCGGACACCCCCACCGGGCTCTCCCTGGACGCGGTGAACGAACTGGAACCGTACTGGGAGGCGGTGCGCAGGGTGTACGCGCCGTTCGAGGCGGCCCTGACCTCGCCGACCGGCCGCGTGTACCACCACGAGATCCCCGGCGGCCAGCTGTCCAACCTGCGCACCCAGGCGGTCGCGCTGGGACTGGGCGACCGGTTCGAGGACATCGAGGCCATGTACGCCGCCGCCGACCGCATGCTGGGCCGTCTGGTGAAGGTGACCCCCTCCTCCAAGGTGGTGGGCGACCTGGCCCTGCACCTGGTGGGCGCGGGGGTGGAGCCCGAGGAGTTCGAGAGGGACCCGGACCGGTTCGACGTGCCCGACTCGGTGGTCGGCTTCCTCCGGGGTGAGCTGGGGGTGCCCCCGGGCGAGTGGCCCGAGCCCTTCCGCACCAAGGCTCTGCGCGGCCGGAGCGAGGCCCGTGCCACCACACCGCTCAGCGAGGCGGACCGCGCCGGGTTGGCCGAGGAACCCCGCTCCACGCTGAACCGGCTGCTGTTCGCCGGTCCCACCAAGGAGTTCGAGGCGCACCGCGCCGCCTACGGCGACACCAGCGTGCTGGACAGCCGGGACTTCTTCTACGGCCTGCGCGAGGGAGAGGAGCACGTGGTGGACCTGGAGCCGGGCGTGCGCCTGCTGATCGGCCTCCAGGCGGTGAGCGAGGCCGACGAGCGCGGCATGCGCACCGTCATGACCACCCTCAACGACCAGCTGCGACCGCTGCACGTGCGCGACCGGTCACTGGCCTCGGACGCACCCGAGGCGGAGAAGGCCGACCGTGACGACCCCGCCCAGGTCGCGGCGCCCTTCGCCGGGGTGGTCACCCCGACCGTGGCCGTGGGCGACGAGGTCGCGGCCGGGGACACGGTCGCGACCATCGAGGCCATGAAGATGGAGGCCTCCATCACCGCCCCGCGGGCCGGGGTGGTCGCGCGGGTGGCCGTCGAGGGCGCCCAGCGGGTGGAGGGTGGCGACCTGATCGTCCACCTGGGCTGAGGCGTCGGGTGGCCGTCGACGGCGACGGCCACCCACCGGCCGCTGCGTGAGAGGCCCTGTGCGGCGCTGTTTCCGTGCGGGGTCCGGGGGTACTCCGGCCGGGGGTACGGGTAGGACTGGACCCCGCCCCCCGACCGGATCGGTACCCCATGCACACACCCCCAGCCCCCGAACCCCCAGCCCCCGAATCCTCAGCGCCCGAAGGCGTCGACGTCACGACCCCGCACTCCGCGCGGGTGTGGAACTACTGGCTCGGCGGTGAGGACAACTACCCGGTCGACCGGGAACTCGGCGACCAGATCCTCGGCATCCACCCCGGAATCGCCGTCGACGCCCGCGCGGGCCGGGCCTTCCTCGTCCGCGCCGTCACCCACCTGGCCCGCGAGGAGGGTGTACGCCAGTTCCTGGACGTCGGCACGGGCCTGCCCACCCACCGGAACATCCACGAGATCGCGCAGAGCGTCGCCCCCGACGCGCGGATCGTCCACGTGGACAACGACCCCCTGGTACTCGCCCACGCCCGGGTGCTGCTGCGGGGCACCGAGGAGGGCGCCACCGCGTTCGTCGACCACGACCTGCGCGACACCGGGCGGGTCCTGGCACGCGCCGGTGAACTGCTCGACCTCGACCAACCAGTGGGGCTGTCCGTCATCGGCACGCTCGGCCACCTCCCCACCTTGGAGGAGGCCGCGGGGGTCGTCCGCTCCTACCTGGCCGGGCTTCCCTCCGGCAGCTTCCTGGTGGTGGCCGACGCGGTCCTGCCCGACGAGGGCAGCGCCGCCGAGGCCCTTGACGAGTGGAACAGGGAGGCGGCCCTGGCCTACCGGGGCCACACCCCGGCGGAGTTCGCCTCCTACTTCGACGGCCTGGAGCTGCTCGACCCCGGTGTCGGTCCCACTCCCCTGTGGCGCCCCGAACCGGGGGAGGTCGGCCGCACCCCGGACACCGACATGTACGGCGCCGTCGCGCGCAAACCCTGAACGGCCGCGCCGCACCCGCCCGAAGTGTTCCCGCGTGACGGTTTCATACGATGTAGACCGAATCGATCACGCGGGACCTCCCGCGACGAAAGGAGCCCCGGTGGTTGACGTGCCCGAACGCGCCCTGGTCGTGATGGCCCACCCCGACGACGCCGACTTCTCGTGCGCCGGGACCGTGGCGCTGTGGACCCGGGCCGGGACCGAGGTGGTCTACCTGATGGTCACCGACGGCGAGGCCGGTGGCGACGCGCTCACCCTGGACAGCTCGGAGATCGCCGCCATGCGCCGTGAGGAGCAGCGCCGCGCGGCGGCCGAGGTCGGGGTCAAGGACGTGCGCTTCCTCGGCTACCCGGACGGGCGGGTGGAGGCCACCCTCGACCTGCGCCGCGACATCGCACGGGTGATCCGGCAGGTCCGGCCCGAACGCGTCGTCATCCCCAGCCCCGAACGCGACTGGGACAGCGTCGCCGCGAGCCATCCCGACCACATGGCCACCGGTGAGGCCTCGATCAACGCGGTCTTCCCCGACGCCCGCAACCCGCACGCGCACCGCGAACTCCTCCACGAGGAGGGCCTGACCGCGTGGACCGTGCCCGAGGTGTGGGTGGTCGGCGGCCCCACGCCGCACCACTACTCGGACATCACCGACGTCTTCGAACGCAAGGTGGCGGCGTTGGCCGCGCACGAGAGCCAGATCGGTGACATCGCCGAACTGGAGCCCATGCTGCGCCAGTGGATGGCGGCCAACGCCGCCGAGGGCGAGCTGCCCGAGGGGCACCTGGCCGAGGTCTTCCGGATCGTCCGGACCGCCTGAACCGTTCCGGGGCGGGGGCGTGCGCCCTCGCCCCATGGAGGAAGGGGAGCACGATCGCGACCTGTTCTCGAGGGGTGACGAACACGTTCCACCCCAGCGGCCTGGTCGAGACCGCCCGCCGCGTGAGCGAGGCTCTCGGCCCGGGGCCGGTGGTCGCGCTGACCGGCGCCGGGATATCGACGGACTCGGGCATCCCCGACTACCGGGGCCCGGACTCACCGCCGCGCACACCCATGACCTACCAGGAGTTCGTCGGGGACGCGGCCTTCCGACGCCACTACTGGGCGCGCAACCACGTGGGCTGGCGTCACGTGGCGGACACCGCCCCCAACGACGGCCACCGCGCCCTGGCCGAACTCGAACGCGCCGGGAGGGTGTCGGGGGTCATCACCCAGAACGTGGACACCCTGCACGACGCAGCGGGCAGCAGGAGCGTGATCGACCTGCACGGCCGCTACGACCGGGTGATCTGTCTGGGCTGCCGGGCCGTGACCGGCCGCGCCGAGCTCGCGGTGCGGCTGAACGAGCTCAACCCCGGCTTCGCGGAGGAGGTGGCCGACGTCGAGGTGGCCCCGGACGCGGACGCCGTGCTGGCCACCACCGAGCACTTCCGGGTGGCCGACTGCGGCTCCTGCGGCGGTGTCCTGAAGCCGGACATCGTGTACTTCGGCGAGAACGTGCCCCGGCCGCGGGTCGAGGAGGCCTACGCGATGGTCGACCGGGCCGCCGGGCTGCTGGTCGTGGGGTCGTCGTTGACCGTGTTCTCCGGCCGCAGGTTCGTGAAGCACGCCGCGGGGCAGGGCAAACCAGTGGTCATCGTCAACCGGGGTGCGACGCGCGCCGACGACGTCGCGGCGCTGACGGTGGGGTACGGCTGCTCCGAGGTCCTGCGGGCGCTGGCGGGCGACAGCGCCCGGGGCGCGAACGCGTGACGCCGCCCGCACCCGACATACCGCCTATGTGTACCAACCGGACGGTACAGTAACCCCGAGGCGACCCAGACACCCCTCCACCGCCAGCGGTGCGTCTCCTCCGGGCGGGGAGGACCAGGATCCGAGCCCACACGGAGGTCCACGTGCCGATCAGCAACAGGAACATCCTCGTCTCGGGGGGCGGCGTGGCCGGGAGCGCGCTGGCCGTCTGGTTGGCCCGGCGGGGATTCGCGCCCACCGTGGTCGACCTCGCCCCGGAGCCCCGCGCGGAGGTCGACCACGCCGAGGTCTCCCGCCAGGGGATGGCGCTCCTGGACCGGATGGGCCTGGGTGAGAGGGTCCGAGCCCTCGGGTCTCCCGTGGACGAGGTGCGCACCCACGTGAGCGGACGCCGGGAGCCGACGTGCCTGCCCGGCGAGCCCGGCAACCTGACCGTCCGGCACGGCGACCTGGTCCGGGTCCTGCGGGAGGACGACGGCGGGGTCGAGTACCTCCTCGGTGACGGCGTCACCGCGCTGGAACAGGACGACGAGGGCGTCGACGTCACCTTCGCGCAGGCCCCCGCCCGCCGGTTCGACCTGGTCGTGGGTGCGGACGGCCGGGACTCGCCGGTGCGTGAACTGGCCTTCCCCGGGCCGGACCAGGGGCGCCTGCGCTACCTGGGCGCCAACACGGCGGTCTTCGAGACGGCCAACCTCCTGGACGCCGACAACACCACCGCCTGGCACGTGTGGCCGCACCGGGGCTGCCTGGTGACGACCCTGCCCGGCGGCGACCGGGCCTCGGTGGTGCTGGTGGTGCGCGACCGCTTCCCGATCGACGGGGACACCATGGACCAGGACGCCCGACTGCGGTGGGTGGAGGAGGCCTTCGGCGAGGACGGCTGGGAGATGCCCCGACTGCTGCGCGCCGCGCGCGACGCCGACGTCCGGGTCCTGCCGTCCACGCAGGTGCGGATGGATGTGTGGGAGCAGGGTCGCGTGGTGCTGGTGGGCGACGCCGCCTACTGTCCCGACCACCTGAGCGGGCAGGGTCCGACGATGGCTCTGATGGGCGCCCTGGCCCTGGCGGGCGAACTGGTGTTCACGGAGGGCGAGCACGGGCGGGCGTTCTTCTCCTACGAGGCCGCGTTGCGCCAGTCCGTGCGCGAGGCCCAGACCGTGGCTCCCTACGTGGTGGACAGTGTGGCCCCGGAGGCTGGCCGCTACGAGACCTGGATTCGCGAGCGGGCCGAACTCGCCCTGGCCCGGGGCACCCTGCTGATGGGGCGCCTCGGGATCCGCCCGCCCATGGACAGCGTGGGCCGGGAGTTCGCCGTGGAGCGCTACGCGGGGATGCTGACCGGCTGAGACCCGATCGGGGGCCCGCCCGCGTGGCGGGCCCCCGGTGTTCCCGGGTGTCGTGCGCGTGCGCTACGGTAATGATTATCGTTTTCATCCTAGGGAGGTCCACTCCGATGACCGTAGCGACACCCCTGCCCGTCGTCGTGGTCTCCGGGCTCCACCGGCTGGCCCGCCGCAGCACCGTCGACGACCTGATCACCGCCGTACCCGGCGCCGTCGCCCTCCACCACGACATGGACGGGATCGGCGAGGGGATCGTCCTCCGGGTCACCCGCAGCAGATGGGGTGTCCTGGACCGCACACGCCTCGACCTCGACCACCCCTGCGCCACCTGCGCCCTGCGCGAGGACCTCCTCCCCATCCTGCTGGACCTGGCCGAACGCGGCGAGCACGGCCTGTGCGTGGTGGAGACCTGGGACGCGGTCGAACCCCGCTCCGTGGCCGAGGCCGTCGCCGCCCACGAGGAACTTCGACTGGCCGCCGTGGTCACCGCCGTGGACGCCGAGCGCCTCCTCCCGGACCTGTCCAGTGTCGACGACCTCTCCGACCGTTCCCTGACCGTCGTCTCCGAGGACCGGCGCTCCGTCGCGGAGGTCCTCTCCCACCAGATCGAGTACCCCACGGTGGTCACACTCCACGGAGAGCACCACCGAAACGAGGCCCGCTCCCTCGTCGCGCACCTGAACCCGGCGGCCCTGGTGGTCCCGCCCGGCGGCGGCCTGGTCGCCCTCACCGAGGGGCGCTTCCTCCCCGACGCCGCCGCCAACCGGCTCAACCCGGCCTGGGCGCAGTACTGGGACCTGTCCGACGACAGGGTCAGCACCGTGGTGTGGACCCGCAGGCGCCCGCTGCACCCCGTTCGACTGCACGAGTCCCTGGAACGGATCGTCTCCACCGGACTGCGCGGACGCGGCCGGATCTGGCTGGCCAGCAGGCCCGACACGCTGCTGGTCTGGGACAACTACAACGACTCCCTGGTGCTGGAGAGCGCCGGCCCCTGGCTGGACGCCCTGCCCGGGGCCGCCCTCGACCTGGTCTCCGAGACCCGTCGCGCCTCGGCCGACCTGGACTGGGACCCGGTGGTGGGCGACCGCCGACAGCACCTGGCCTTCACCGGGGTCGACCTCGACGCCGCGCGGCTCGTGGAGCTCCTCGACTCCTGCCTGCTCACCGACGAGGAGGCCGGGCGCCCCCTGGCCGTGGACCCCTTCGCCGACGCTCTCTGACCCACCGCGTTCCGACGCCCCGACGACCCGACCACCGGAGGAGGACCCGTGCCACAGAGGAACCGACGCCCCGACCCACGAGCCGCGACGCGACGGTTCGCCAACCCGCTGGGCGACGCGGACCACGTCGACTACAAGGACACCAACCTGCTCCGCAAGTTCATCTCGGAGAAGGGCAAGATCCGCAGCCGACGGGTCACCCGCGTGACCGCGCGCCAGCAGCGCCTGATCGCCGCGGCGGTCAAGAACGCGCGCGAGATGGCCCTGCTGCCGTACCCGTCCACGACCAGACGGGACTGACCGTCCGCCCCACCGGACCGAACAGGACCGGCCCCGGAGCGAAGGGCCGGAAGACGACCGACGACCAGGAGGAGACCACCGTGTCCCGTGTCTGCCAGGTGACCGGAAGGGCACCCAGCTTCGGCAACGCCATCTCGCACTCCCACCGCCGCACCAGGCGGCGCTTCGACCCCAACATCCAGAACAAGCGCTACTGGCTGCCCAGCGAACGGCGCTTCGTGAAGCTGCGGCTGAGCGTCAAGGGCATGCGGGTCATCGACGCCCGAGGCATCGAACGCGTGGTCGCCCAGATCCGCGCCCGGGGAGAGAGGCTCTGATGGCCAAGAAGAGCAAGATCGCCCGCAACGAACAGCGCAAGGAGATCGTCGCGCGCCACGCCGAGCGACGCTCCGAACTCAAACGCCTGATCAAGAGCCCGCACACCGGCGAGGCCGAGCGCGCGAGCGCCGTCGCCGAGCTGCGCCGCCAGCCGCGCGACGCCAGCGCGACCCGGGTCCGCAACCGGGACGCCGTCGACGGCCGCCCCCGCGCGCACCTGAGGAAGTTCGGACTGTCGCGGATCAGGTTCCGGGAGATGGCCCACCGCGGCGAGCTGCCCGGAGTCACCAAGTCCAGCTGGTAGCCAAGCCGGCCGTGTGGGCGGACTGACGCCCACCGGCCCCGAGAACGGGACCGACCGTTCGCGATCCGGTCGGCCCGAGGGTTCCCGGGGCGCTCCCTCCCCCGGGAGCCCCCTCC
>NZ_LAVM01000130.1:0-9909 GCF_001083815.1 Nocardiopsis sp. SBT366
GTGGGGCTCTCGGAGTTCGTCGGGGACGGTGTCGGCGACGGACTCGGAGTCCTGGTGGGCTGCTCGGTCGGCTCCTCCGTGGGGGTCTCCGAAGGCGACTCCGTGGGAGTGGGCGAGGGCTCGGGGTCGGTGACCGTCACCGTCCACGGGTTCGACGCGACCTCCTTCACCTGGCTCTCGTCGACTCCCTGGCAGCCCTCACCGGTGGCGGCCGCGTAGCGCAGGGTCGCCGTCACGGTGGTGTCCTGCAGGGGCGCGCCGGTGACCGTGCTCTGGGTCGTGATCTCGGGTGCGATCACGGAGGCGGTGGGGGCGCCCGCCGGGAGCTCGTCGGAGTCGGTTCGCAGTTCGAGCAGGCAGATCGGGATGTCCCCGGTGTTGGTCACCGAGAGCGTGTTGGGCGGGGCCGCCTCCCCGAGTTCGACGGAGTCGGCCTCACTGGAGAAGGTGATGACGGCGGAGGCAACGGGGTCGGCGGGGTCGGCGTGGGCCGGCGACATCACGGCGATCAGTGTGGAACCGACGAAGGCCGCGCCGATGACGCTGCTCAGGCGGGGTCTGTGGGGGGCGTGGGTAGCGGGGGTCGGCATCGGTGCGATCTCACTCCTCCGGGGGCGCGCCTTCAGCGGCTCGGGCCGCACCCGGCGACGCGACTCCGCCACGCCTGCCAAGCCCCGTCCGTCGGGTGCCCCACCGATCTTAGGGCGTGGGGGCGCCGAGCACGAGGGCGCGCGCCGTCCAATTGGTCGGATGGGGGGACGGGCTCCGAGTCGGGCCGCGGTCCCGGACACGACTCCGGGGCGCCCATGGCCATGGGCGCCCCGGAGAGCGGTCGGAGCCGGGTGGGGCCGTCGTCAGGAGGCCCCGGCGGAACGGGTGGCGGGCACGGCCTCCGCCGTCTCCGTGGCCTCTGTCGTCTCGGCCGCCTCGCCGGACGGCTTCTGGGCCGACCCGGACTTCGAGACGGGGTCCGGTACGAAGCGGTAGCCCACGTTGCGGACCGTGCCGATCAGGGACTCGTTCTCCGAGCCCAGCTTGGCGCGCAGGCGACGCACGTGCACGTCGATCGTCCTGGTGCCGCCGTAGTAGTCGTAGCCCCAGACCTCCTGGAGCAGTTGGGCCCGGGTGAACACGCGCCCGGGGTGCTGCGCCAGGAACTTGAGCAGCTCGAACTCCTTGAAGGTGAGGTCGAGGATGCGGCCGCGCAGACGCGCGATGTAGGTGGCCTCGTCGATCACCAGGTCGCCCCGGCGGATCTCGTCCGGGTCGTCGGACCCGGCCTCGGCAGCCCCGACCGCCAGGCGCAGACGGGCCTCGACCTCGGCCGGACCCGCGGTGACCAGGATGAAGTCGTCGGCCTGCCAGTCCGGGGTCAGCGCCGCGACGCCGCCCTCGGTGAGGACGACCAGCAGCGGGCAGTCCAGTCCGGTGGTGTCCAGAAGCCGGCAGAAGTTACGGGCAGCCGCCAGGTCCGTTCGCGCATCGACCAGAATGGCGTCAACCGGGGCGCTCGGGTTCCCGCTGACTCCGGAGGCCAGCAGGGCCCCGGCCTCAGCGGGAGCCACCCGCACGGAGTGCAGGAGGAGTCCGAGGGCGGGAAGAACGTGGTCGGACGGTTCGTTCGAGTTCGTGAGTAACAGCAGATGGCTCATGCGTCTCTTCTCGTCGGCCCGCTTGTGTCGGGCGATCGAAGGCGCCATTGCCCCCGGTGAAGATTTGTCGAATACGTCGCCTCCGAGCAACACCAAGGATAATCAACTCATGGCGAAGTGCACTATCCGGTACTGGGCTTCCGCGAAGGAAGCCGCCGGAACGGCTGAGGAGACAGTCGAAGCCGACACCCTCGCGGCAGCCCTCGAAGCGGCGTGTCTCCTGCACGCTGACGACCGTTTCCAGCGCGTGCTGGGGGCTTCGTCGCTTCTGGTGGACGAACGGCCCGTGGGTCGGCGGGCACACAGTGAGGTGCCGGTCACGGACGGGACTGTGATCGAGGTCCTACCGCCCTTCGCGGGCGGGTGAGGTGTCCGACGGCGTGGCGGAATCGGAGCGAAACATGACGGAAACCCAACAGTGGACGCGGAAGGCGCGCGTGGTCATGCTCGGCAAGGCCGGGTGCCACCTCTGCGAGGAGGCGTGGTCGGTCATCGAGGGCGTGACTGACGACCTCGGCGTGGACCGGGCCGGGCACGACCTGGCGGAGGTCTCGGAGGTCGACCGCGAGGAGTACTGGGACAAGGTCCCGGTGACCTTCGTCGACGGACGGAGGCACGATTTCTGGCGGGTGTCCGAGGGGCGTCTGCGCTCCGCGCTCTCCTCCTGAGGGGAACTTTCGCGGAGTCACTTCCGAGAACGGGCAGGTGTGGGAATGGGCGCCGTCGAGCGCGTGGCGGTGCCACCGCTATTGCCGACGGTGCCTTTTCCGCATCGCTCACGCGTCGCTTCCCGGTTGCGGGTCGGAGGCCTCCGCGACTTACTCACCGGTTCCGCGCTGGCGGTGTCCTCCGTCCGGAATGCGTGCGATGTGATCTCCTGTTCCGCAGCGGGCTCACGGGGGTGCATTTGTGGGAACTCGCCCGCGGGGCGTCACATCGGACCCCACTTTGTGCGTGCTTTCACAAGCACGTAATCTGGGGGTCCCACGACCCGTAGGGCGGGGGAGGCGCGTGTCCGGGGCCGTCGGTGCCGGAGCCGCGAGCTCCGTACCCCGCACCCGCCCGAACCGACCTCTCCCCAGGAGCGCCACCCTGTGACAACTCGTCCGCCTCGGCCCCGGGAGAGGGGAATACCGGAGGCCACCGTCGCCCGGCTTCCGGTCTACCTGCGCGCCCTCCAGTCACTCCAGGACCGTGGCACCGCCACCGTCTCCTCCGAGGGGCTCGCCGGCGCCGCGGGAGTCAACTCGGCGAAGCTCCGCAAGGACCTCTCCCATCTGGGCTCCTACGGGACGAGAGGCGTGGGCTACGAGGTCGAGTACCTCATCTACCAGATCTCGCGTGAGCTTGGTCTCACCCAGGACTGGTCAGTGGCCATCGTCGGCATCGGCAACCTGGGGCGCGCACTGGCCAACTACGGGGGCTTCGGCACCCGTGGCTTCCGGATAGCGGCCCTGCTCGACGCCGACCCGGACGTGGTCGGACGGTCCGTGGCGTCGCTGGACGTGAGGCATATTGACAGCCTGGAGGAGGTTGTGCGTTCCAGGGGTGTGTCGATCGGGGTGATCGCCACACCGGCCGGTTCCGCGCAGGGTGTCGCCAGCCGCTTCGTGGAAGCGGGAGTGACCAGCATCCTCAACTTCGCCCCCGTCGTGCTGAATGTGCCGGACGGGGTCGATGTGCGTAAGGTCGACTTGTCCATCGAACTCCAGATCCTCGCCTTCCACGCGCAGCGCAGGGCCGACGGCGACGGTCAGACGCACAGGTCGGGGCTGGAAGTGACATGAGACGGACCGGGTCCTGGGGCAGGGTCCCCAAGGCTCGAGCGGCGGCGATGAGCGAGCGTTCGCCGCGTTTCGGGGGGTAGACGGCGGTGGTCCCCGTCCGTACCCGAACATGGAGAGACATAGTGCCTGCATAGGAGTGCGGATGAGTGTCCTGGCCGTGGGGTTGAGTCATCGGAGTTCGCCGGTGGCGCTGCTCGAACGTGTCGCGTTGAACGGCGAGACGCGTACCAGGGCGGTCGGTGAGATGGTCGGCTCCGACGCGGTCAACGAGGTCATGGTGGTCTCCACCTGCAACCGCACCGAGGTCTACGCCGACGTCGAGAACCCGCACGGCGGGGTCGCGGCGATCACCGAACTCCTCTCCTGGCACACCGGTGTGACCCTCGGCGAGCTCAACGAGCACCTCTACGCGCACTTCGAGGACCACGCCGTCCAGCACCTGTTCTCCGTCACCTGCGGCCTCGACTCCATGGTCGTCGGCGAGGGCCAGATCCTCGGCCAGGTCCGCGACGCCCTCAAGGAGGGCCAGGAGACCGGCTCCGTCGGCCGGGTCCTCAACGACCTCGGACAGCGGGCCCTGCGCGTGGGCAAGCGCGCCCACACCGAGACCCACCTGGACCACGCCGGGGCCGACATGGTCAGCTTCGGCCTCACCATCGCCACCCGGGAACTCGCGGTCACCCCGGACCCGTCGCTGCCCGCCGCCGAGGTCACCCCGCCCGCCGGCTGCCCCATGTCCGGCAGGGGCGCCCTCTCCGACCCCGCCGAACCCCGCAGCCTCGGCGCCGCCCTCCCCTCCGGTCCGCTCACCGGCTCCCGCGTGCTGGTCCTCGGCGCGGGTTCCATGAGCGCACTGTCCGCCAACACCGTGGCCCGCCAGGGCGCAGGGACGGTCATCGTCGCCAACCGCACGCCCGAGCGCGCCGCGCGTCTGGCCGAGTGCCTCAACGAGGCCTACGACACCGTGCGAGCCGGCTCCGTGCCCTTCGCCGAAGCCGCCGCCACCCTCGCCGACGTCGACCTCGTCATCTCCTGCACCGGCGCCCAGGGCCTCGTGCTCACCGCCGAGGCCGTGGCCGCCGCCACCCGGGGCCGCACCCGCCCCCTGGTCTTCCTGGACCTGGCCCTGCCCCGCGACATCGACCCCGGCGTGCGCGAGCTGCACGGTGTCCACCTCGTGGACATCGAGGACCTGCGCCAGGCCGTCGCCTCCGGAACGGGCCACGACCCCGGCCGCTCCAACGCGCTCCCGCTCGTGCGCGGGATCGTCGACGAGGAGGTCAACGAGTTCCGCGCGATCCGCCGCGCCAACGAGGTCGCGCCCACCGTCGTCGCCCTGCGCGCCCAGGCCCGTGACGTGGTGGACTCCGAGCTCTCCCGTCTCCACGGACGCCTCCCCGACGACCTCGACGACCGCACCCGCGAGGAGATCGGCCGCGCCATGCGCCGTGTCGCCGACAAACTGCTGCACAGACCGACCGTGCGCGTGAAGGAACTGGCCGCGGCCCCGGACGGCGAGTCCTACGAGGCCGCCCTGCGCCAGCTGTTCGACCTCGACCTCCAGATCCCGAAGGACCCGGACGGGGAGACCTGTCCCGGTCGCCGCAGCCCCGCCGCGCGGCCCGCACAGGAGAAGGCATGACCGCAGAAGGCACCACCGCCGTACCCGCCAAGCTCGGCACCCGCCGCAGCACCATGGCCACCACCCAGTCCCAGGGGGTCGCCGACACGATCACCGAGCGGACCGGCCAGGCGATCGAGCTGGAGCTCATCACGAGCTTCGGCGACGTCACCAAGGCCCACCTGACCCAGCTCGGCGGCACCGGCGTGTTCGTCAACGCCCTGCGCGACGAGCTGGTCGCCGGAACCATCGACTTCGCGGTGCACTCCCTCAAGGACCTGCCCACGGCCCCCTCCGAGGGGCTGGTCCTGGCGGCCATCCCCGAGCGGGACGACCCCAGGGACGCCCTCTGCGCCCGCGACGGCCTCAAGTTCGCGGACCTGCCCGCCGGGGCGAAGGTCGGCACGGGCTCTCCCCGCCGCGTCGCCCAGCTGTCCGCGCTCCGCCCCGACCTGGTCTACCTCCCCATCCGGGGCAACGCCGAGACCCGCCTGGGCAAGGTCTCCTCCGGCGAACTCGACGCCGTGGTCCTGGCCTACGCCGGGCTGGGCCGCGTGGGCCGCCGCGACGACGTCACCGACGTCTTCGAGCCCGAGCAGATGCTGCCCGCCCCCGGTCAGGGCGCCCTCGCCGTGGAGTGCCGCACCGAGCGCGCCGGGACCGACCTCGCCTACCTGGGTTCCGTCGACCACCCGGTCACCCGCGCCGAGGTCGTCGCCGAGCGCACCGTGCTGTCCGAGCTGGAGGCCGGGTGCGCTGCCCCGGTCGGCGCCTTCGCCGAGTACGCGGAGGGCCGCCTGCGCCTGCGCGCAGCCGTGGTCGCCACCAACGGCGCCACCGCCGTGCGGCGCGAGCGCACCATCGACCTGGACTCGCCGGAGGACCTCGACGCCGCCGTCGGGCTCGGCCGGGAGCTCGCCCGCCAGATGATCGCCGAGGGCGCCGACCGCATCGTCGCCGAGGCCTTCGCCGAGCGGGACACCCCCTAGGCCGTGCGACCCGGTCCACTGCCGTCCCGCACGCCGCCGAACGCGCCGGGCGGGCGGCCGAACCCGGGTGGGCCCCCGCCGTGCGACACGGCGGGGCCCGCGGAGCAAGGCACAGCAGGGGCAACTTCACCCGCGCCCCGCGAGAAAGGGTCCGGACGCCACCGCACCACCACCTCCCCGTCACCGCCCCGGACTCCGCACCCCGGGGCGCGGGCGACCCACAAACGAGGAGCCAGTACGTGAACGCCAACGCCAGCCCCCAGCCGGAGGAACCGCGTCGCCGCGAGCGCGGGGCCGGTCACGTCGCCCTTGTCGGTGCCGGTCCGGGAGGCGCCGACCTCCTGACCCTGCGCGGCGCCGAGCTGCTGCGCCGGGCCGACGTGGTCATCACCCTCAGGGAGCCCGCGGCCGAGGAGCTCGCCGGTTTCCGCGAGGAGCTGCTCGCGCACTGCTCCGAGGACGTCACGGTGGTGGAGGCCGCCCAGTGCGGCGGCGACGTCAACTCGCTCGCCGTCACCCATGCCCGCGAGGGCCAGCGGGTGGTGCGCCTGTACTCGGGTGACCCGTTCTTCGGCTGCCGGGGCGCCGCCCTGGTCGCCGCCTGCCGGGAGGCCGGGATCGAGGCTGAGGTCGCCCCCGGGGTCTCCTCGATCACCTCCGTCCCGACCTTCGGTGGCATCTCCCTGCTCGGCGACGACGAGGCCGAGCTGCGTGTGTTGCACGCCCGACCGCACGGCGACAAGGAGGTCGACTGGCAGGAGGCCGCCGCCAGCGACGCTCCCCTGGTCATCCTGGGCGCCGACGCCCCGCCGGAGGAGGCGCCCGAGCACCGGGGACCCGGCTTCGACGTCGTGTGCAAGGCCCTCATCGCCGGTGGCCGTCCCGCCACCACCCCCGTGGCGGTCGTGCGCGCGGGCGGCACCACCCGGCAGACCACCGTCACCTCGACGCTGGCCCGCCTGGTTGCCGAACTCAAGTCCACCGACGCCAAGAACCACCACGTCACGGCGCCCGCGCTGATGATCGTCGGCTCCCCGGTGGCCCGCCAGGCCGAGCAGTCCTGGTACGAGACCCGCCCGCTGTTCGGATGGCGGGTCCTGGTGCCCCGCACCAAGGAGCAGGCCGTGGCCCTCTCCGACCAGCTGCGCGGCTACGGAGCAGTGCCCGAGGAGGTGCCCACCATCTCGGTGGAGCCGCCGCGCACCCCGCAGCAGATGGAACGCGCCGTGCGGGGCCTGGTGACCGGCCGCTACCAGTGGGTGGCCTTCACCTCCGTCAACGCCGTCCGGGCCATCCGCGAGCGCCTGGAGTCGTACGGCCTGGACGCCCGCGCGTTCGCGGGGGTCAAGGTCGCCGTGGTCGGCGAGGCCACCGCGCAGGCCGTCCGCGACTTCGGTATCCAGCCCGACCTGGAGCCCGCCGAGGACGCCCAGTCCAGCAAGGGCCTGGTTGAGGTCTGGCCGCCCTACGACGCCGAGATCGACCCCATCGAGAGGGTCCTGCTGCCGCGCGCGGACATCGCCACCGAGACCCTCGCCGCCGGGCTCACCGACCTCGGCTGGGAGATCGACGACGTCACCGCCTACCGCACCGTGCGGGCGGCGCCCCCGCCCCAGCCGGTCCGCGAGGCGATCAAGGGCGGCGGCTTCGACGCGGTGCTCTTCACGTCCTCGTCCACGGTGCGCAACCTCGTGGGGATCGCGGGCAAGCCGCACAACACCACCGCGATCGCCGTGATCGGCCCGGAGACTGAGAAGACCGCCATCGAGTTCGGTCTGCGCGTGGACGTGGTCGCGCCGAAAGCCTCGGTTTCCGCCCTCGCGGAGGCGCTTTCGGAGTACGGTGCGGCCAGGCGCCAGGAAGCGATCAACGCGGGCAAGCCGGTCCTCAAGCCCAGCCAGAAGCGCCGCGGTCGCCGCCGCAAGCTCTGAACAGCGAACCCCGAGCCGTGCCCTCGGCTCCCGACCACCACCAGCCCATCCGGGAGTACCCATGACCGCCAGCCATGACGCGGAGTTCCCCGTCGCCCGGCCGCGCCGACTGCGCCGAGGACCGGCGCTGCGCCGCCTGGTCGCGCAGACCCGGGTTCTCCCGGAGAACCTGATCCTGCCCATGTTCGTCAAGGAGGGGCTCACCGATCCGGTGGCGATCTCCTCGATGCCCGGTCAGGTGCAGCACACACGGGACAGCCTGCGCAAGGCCGCCCGTGAGGCGGTGGAGGCCGGGGTCGGCGGGCTCATGCTGTTCGGCATCCCCGAGCACAAGGACTCGGTGGGCTCGCAGGCCGACGACCCCGACGGGGTGGTTCAGGTGGCGCTGCGCGACCTCGCGGCCGAGGTCGGCGACGACATCGTGGTGATGGCCGACCTCTGCCTGTGCGAGTACACCGACCACGGCCACTGCGGTCCGCTCGAGGAGGACGGGCACGTCAACAACGACCTCACCCTGGAGCGGTACGCGTCCATCGCCGTCGCCCAGGCCGAGGCCGGGGCCGCAGTGGTGGCACCCAGCGGCATGATGGACGGCCAGGTCGGGGCGATCCGCGACGGGCTCGACCGGGCGGGCTTCCCGCACGTGCCGATCCTGGCCTACGCGGCCAAGTACGCCTCGGTGTTCTACGGTCCCTTCCGTGAGGCCGCCGAGGGCGCCCCCCAGTCCGGGGACCGCTCCGGATACCAGCAGGACCCGGCCAACGTCCGCGAGTCCCTGCGCGAGGTGGCCCTGGACGTCGCCGAGGGCGCCGACATGGTCATGGTGAAGCCGGGCCTGGCCTACCTCGACGTGGTCGCCAAGGTCGCCGAGTCCTCTCCGGTACCCGTGTCGGCCTATCAGGTCAGTGGCGAGTACGCGATGATCGAGGCGGCGGCCGAGAGGGGCTGGCTCGACCGTGAGCGGGCCATCCTGGAGACCCTGACCTCCTACCGGCGCGCGGGGGCCGAACAGATCCTGACGTACTGGGCCACCGAGGCGGCCCGCCTGCTGCGTTGACGCGGCGAGGCCCACGCCCCGGTCGCGGCCGCCGGGCGCCCGGCCCTTCCACCCGGCCGCGCCCGCACCGATCACGACCGGGGAGTTCCAGATGGCCGACGTGTTGTACCGACGGAAACGACGCCACGCTACGGACAGCATGATGGAGTCGGCCCTGCGCTTCGCCGAACTGGGCTGGCCGGTGGTGCGGGGCACGGCCCCGGGTGAGGACCGGGCGTGTACGTGCGACCGGATGGGCTGTCCGGACCCGGCTGCGCACCCGGTGACCGCGGCCTGGGGTGTGGAGGCCAGCACCGACGCGGAGACGATCCGCCGGTGGTGGACGGCCAGCCCCCAGGCGAACATCGTGCTCCCGACCGGCCGGGTCTTCGACGTCCTGGACGTTCCCCGTGAGGCCGGTGTGATGGCTCTGGCGCGCATGGGCCGCGCGGGCGTACCGGCGGGCCCGGTCGCGGCCCTGGACTCGCGTTACATGTTCTTCGTCGCCACCCGCTCCCCGATGGACGAGGACGAGTGGTGGTCGTGTCATCTGGACTGCGTCCCGGAGGCCGTGGAGGCGATGCCGGGTCTGCGCTGGCACTGCCGGGACAGCTTCGTCCTGGGCGCTCCCTCCGTGCTGGCCTCCGGGGGACGCGTCACCTGGATCCGCAACCCCCGCGACGTGGAGGGCGCGGTGGTCCTGCCGGACCCGATCGCCGTCCTGGACATCCTCAACGACGCCAGCGAGGAGTTCGCGCTCCCCGGTGCCTGAGGGCCGCGCGGCCGGGTGCCGTGACCACGCGCCCGGATCGCCGCGATGCCGTAACTTCTCCCCTGTGAGCGAACCCATCCACACACTTCCCCCACCCCGGTCCCCATCCCCGCGCCGGTCC
>NZ_LAVM01000131.1:0-9772 GCF_001083815.1 Nocardiopsis sp. SBT366
ACGGGGAGGCACGTACGGCGGGGCCCGGGACGGGGCACGGGCTGGGCCTGACCTCGACCGCCGCGATCGGCGCCGCCGTGGGCGACCTCGTCCTCCAGGAACCCGACGACCGTTGGAAGGACGTGGATCCGCCGTCCCCGTCCCCCGCCACGCGACGTCTGTGGACCGCGCTCACCCTGCGGTTCGGGGTGCCCGTTGAGCTCGCCCTCCAGGAGCTCGACGGCACCGGTGTGTGGCGGGCCCGTGTGTTCTCGGAAGGAGATCCGCTGGGAACGAGCGCGGCACCCGACCCCGTGACCTGTGTCGAGGAGGCCCTGCTCCAGGCGGTCGCGCGCGTGCGGCTGGCCGAGGAGGCCCCCGACGCCCTCCTGCCACCCCTCGCCACCGGCACGCGAACCCTCGCCCGGTGGGCCCGGGAGACGGGACAGGTGCGGGTGGACGCACCCGAGGGCGCCGACACCTGGCGCGACCTCGGGGTGCACTCGGCGGTGGCCGCGTGGACCTGACCCCCGACAACCACCGGCCTCTCCCCTCAGGCGCCACCCTCGACAGTCCGCACACGGTGCGCGTCGCGGGCGGGGTCCTGCACTCCGCGATGAGCGGCGCCCTGGCGATCCTCGGCCCGTGGACCCCCGACGGTGCCGCGGGCTGCGCCCGGTGCGCCGGGCTCTGGCGCGCCGACGTGGAGGGCGAACTGACCCCGGCCCCACCGGCGCCGGAGCACCTCCTCACTCTGTGGCGCGACGTGTTCTCCGCCCTGGCCGCCGCCACCGAGCCCGCCGACCTGCGCCTTCGCCTGATCGCGCTGGACTGTCGCACCGGGGAGGTGACCCGGCACGGTTTCGTCCCCCACCCCTCCTGCGGGCACTGCTTCCCCGACGGCCAGGGGCTTGCGGTCGCGGTACCGGGTGACACCCCCGAACTCACCGCCCCGCTGCCCGTCGTCGGCGACGCCCTGCGCACCCGTGCCATGGACAGCGACGACCTCCGCGACCGGTTGCTGGACTTCCGGTTCGGACCCGTCGCGCACGTCTACCGCGACGAGGAGTCGCCACTGGCGCTCATGACCTGCGAGACCGTCGCCCCCGGACACGCGTCCCGGGAGGGCGGCTACGGGCGCTCCACCCGCTTCACCGCGAGTGAGATCCCCGCCTTCCTCGAAGGGGTGGAGCGGGTGACCGGCGGACGACGGCTGACCGGCGCCGCCACCGTCCACGGCTCCTACGCGGAGGTCGCCGACGACGCGGTCGACCCCGCACGCCTCGGCCTGCACGAACCCGAGTGGTACGGGCACCCCTCGTTCGACCCCGTGCCCTACACCCCGCACACCCCCACGACCTGGGTGTGGGGATGGTCCACCCGGGAGCGCCGCCGCGTCCTGGTCCCCGAACACGTCGCGTACTGGCACGCGGGCCGCGCCGAGGAACGTTTCCTGTACGAGTCGTCCAACGGCTGCGCCGTGGGCGGAACCCTCGCGGAGGCGGTCCTGTACGGACTGTTCGAGGTGGTGGAGCGGGACGCGTTCCTGCTCGCCTGGTACTCACGCACCCGGCTACGACTCATCGAGGGGGCCGACGACCCGGACCTGGCCCACCTCACGGACCTGCTCACCGAGCGCGGCCTCACCCTGCGCCTGTTCGACCTCACCTCCGACCTGGGGATACCCACCGTCCTGGCGACGGTCACCGCCCCCGAGGAGGTGGTCCGCGCGGGGCGGGCACCCGCGCTCAGCCTGGCCACCGGCACCCACCTCGACCCGCGCCGCGCCCTCATGGCGGCGGTGGAGGAGACCGCGACCAACGCGCTGATGTACCCCAAGTGGGTGCGGATGCGCCCGTCCGTCTCGGTGGATCGGTGTCGGCCCATGCTCGACGACCCCACCCTGGTACGCACCCTGGAGGACCACACGGGCCTGCACGGGCTGTGGGAGGCCCGTCCGATGTGGGAGTTCCTGGAACACCCCAGCGGAGAAGTGGCCCTGGACCGGCTCACCGAAGGTCGGCCCCCCTCCTTCGCCGGAACCGACCTCGCCTCGGTGCTGCGCGCCCGACTCGCCGCCGTGCACGAGCTCGGCCTGGACGTGGTGGTCGTCGACCAGAGCAGCGCCCCGTACACGGCGGCCACCGGCACCCGCGCGGTCAAGGTGATCGTGCCCGGGGCCCTGCCGATGACCTTCGGCCACACACACCGCCGAACCCGCTCCCTGGAGCGGCTGACCCGAGCGTCCGCGCTGTTCGAGGGAGGGGTTCCATGGGAAGCGCCCGGCAGGACGTACCCGGATCCGCACCCGTTCCCGTGAGGAGCGGATTCGAGGAGGCGCTCGCGCACTTCCACGCGCAGTCCCACGACAAGGACGTGACCCAGGTCGAGACGCTGTTCTTCGGCGACGAACCGTCGAACGGGCTGGCCCTGCCGGTCCCGGGACAGCTGCGGCCGCCGTTGCCCGCGCTGGCTCCGCTGCGCGACCTGGACGCCGCCGCGACCGCGCTCGGCGGTGGCTGGCCACCCGCTCAGCGCCTGCTCGCAGCGTGTGTGGAGGCCGTGCGGGTACGCCGGATCTCGGCGGCCGACCGGTACCCGGTCCACCGCGCCTACCCCTCGCCGCGCGGCCTGTTCGGGGCGGACCTCTTCCTGCTCCCGCCCGAGGGGGCCGCGTGGTGCCTGCGGGTGGACCCGCAGTCGCACGCCCTCCAGCCGGTCGGGGGGCCGGGAGCCCCCGCGGACCTGGACGGGGCCCGCCTGGTGGTGGCGGTGGACCAGAACCGGTACCCGCCCGAGTACGGAAGGCTGCGGCCCTCCCTCGCGCGGTTGGAGGCCGGGCACCTCCTGGCCACACTCGGCCTGACCCTCACCCGCGCGGGGCTGCGACCGCACACCCACCCCGACCCGGCGCACCCGGCCTGCACGGAGGCGGCCCAGCTGCTCCCGAAGGGCATGACCGCGGTCGCCGCCCTCACCCTCGACACCGCGCCCCCGCGCACCACCGCCCCACTCCCCAGCGCTCCGAGCGGGGTGGTCCTCTCCCCCGAGGCCACCGCCCGAGTGGCGGCGACCGTCGCCCCGCCCGGTCGAACCCTGCGCCGCTGGCTCGACGAGCGGACCAGCGGGGTCTCCACAGCCAACCTGGTGACCAGCGCGTACGTGAGCCCGAGCCAGGGATCGACGATCAACTCCGGGCTGACGCGGGCACTCGCCGCCGCCCACGACGCCCTCCCCCATCCCCGCACCCTGCGCCTGTACCAGCACGCGCTGGAGGGGGACCGGGTGGACGACCGGGTCGTGCGCGAGCTCCACCCAGACGGCACCGAGGGGCCCTCCCGACCCGCGCCCCGCACCGGCGAGACCAACTTCTCCGCCACCCTCGGCCACACCCTCACCGTGGACTTCCCCGCCTGGGCCCGTGCCCTCGGACCGGAACACGCCGAGACCGTCCTGCACACCCTCCTCGGGTGGATCACACAGTGGGGCTGCCTCGGGGCCGCCGCCACCGACCTGTGCGCCCGCCCCATGCGCAACTACTCGGAGGCCGACTGGGCCTTCGCCCTCGGCCTGGAACCCGAACAGACCCCCGTCTACCAGCTGTGGGTGCGAGCCGAACGCGGCACCTACATGGACACCCCCGTCGACGCCGCCCCGGAGACCCCATGACCCGCACCTGGTCCGCCGTGTACGTGTACCTCCACCGCAGCGGCGCCGACATCGACGCCTTCCTCCTGGAGCACCTGGCCCCCGAAGCGGACGGGATGGTCTCCACGGGGCGCGCCGCCTCCTGGTTCTTCCTCCGTTACTGGGACGGCGGGCCCCACCTGCGGGTCCGGTTCCTGGACGCCGAACCGGACGCCGTCGCCGCGTTCGCCGACCGCATGCGCGCGCTCGCCAAGGAGACCTCGGGGGCCGCGCTGGACCTGGACAGCGGCACCTACTACGCCAACCTCCCCCAGGCCGACCCCGCCCGCTGGCACGCGGACGGCGACGTGGTGGAGGCGGTGTACGAGCCCGAGACCGAGCGGTACGGCGGGCCGCGCGCCCTGGAGGTGTGCGAGGACTTCTTCGCCGTGAGCACACGCATCGCCCTGGCCGTCCTGAGGTCGGCGCCCCACCAGCACCAGCGGCAGGTGGTGGCGGTCGACCTCACCTCCCTCGCCTTCGGAGCGCTCGGGTTCGACGACGTGACGGCGGTGCGGCAGGCGCGCGGGTACTACGCCACCTGGGACTACTCGGCCGAGGTGGCGCGCGGCGGGACCCAGGCACGGGCCGACGCCGAGCGGCTGTTCCACTCCTCGCCCGCCCGGTGGTTGCAGCGGCGTCCCCAGGTGGAGCGACTGGTGTCCGGTGACGGTTCCTCCACCCACCACCTGTGGAACCGGGGCCTGCGGGAGACCGTCGCGCGCCTGAGGCGGATCGACACCGAGGAGGGGCTGGCCAACGGGCTGGACCGGATCGTCTGGTCCCTGCTGCACATGACGCACAACCGGCTCGGGCTGGACATCGACGACGAACGCCGGATCGCCTGGCTCCTCTCGCTGGCCTACCCCCGCTGGGAGCCGCCGGGCGACTACTTCGACCCCGGCGTCGGGTCCCCGGACCGCAACTACCTGGAGGCCAGCAAGTACCTCCCGGACACCATGGCCGGCGACCACCTGCCCCGCGAGGTCCCTCCGGAAGAAGTGCGCGAGGGTGCGTCGGAGGCACCCGAGGTGGCGCTCCCCGAACCCGCCCCGCTCACCGCGCCCCTCGGCCGGGTTCTGGCCGAGCGCAACAGCGACCACGGTGACTTCGGTTCCCACCTGGAGCTGGCCGACCTCTCCGCGCTGCTCGGCCACGGTGCCGGGATCAGCCGTGACCGCGCCGACCAGCCCGGGCGCCACCTGCCGCCGCGCACCCACCCCTCGCCGGGCGCGGCCTACGCCACGGAGGTCTGGGTGGTGGCACGGCAGGTGTCAGGCCTGGAGCCGGGGGTCTACCGCTACCGGCCCGAGGGCCACCGCCTGCTTCGGGCGGACGGGCCTCCAGAGATCGACCGCCTGACCGAGCTCTCACCGTTCCTCCGGGAACACGCCGACGGCCGCCCCGGAGTGGAGGCGTCCACGACGGGGGCGCTGGTCCTCCTGGTCGGCGATCTCGGCAGGCTCCGGCGGGGATACGGCCAGAGGGCCCTGCGGCTGCTGCTCCAGGAGTGCGGTCACGTGGCCCAGAACATGTCCCTGTGCGCGACCGCCCTGGGCCTGCGCTCACTGGTCGTCTCGGGGTTCGCCGACGACGCGGCCAACGCGCTGCTGCACCTGGACGGCGTGGACCGCACGGTGCTGACCCTGTTGCCCCTGGGTACCTAGGCAACCCCGGAACTGGACGGACGACACCTTTACCTACCCCTGGGGACACAAGTGTCCACCGCCACTGGCATCTTGTTCTACTGAGTAGTAACATTGACTTGTTACTAGTCGGTAGATCCGCGTGTACAGACACCGCGGCCAGGGAGACACAGCGGAGCTGTCCATGACGCATTACAAGAGCAACCTGCGCGACATCGAGTTCAACCTCTTCGAGCTGTTCCGACGTCAGGACGTACTGGGCGACGGCCCGTTCGAGGAGCTGGACGAGGAGACCGCGCGCACCATCCTGGACGAGATCAACCGCCTCGCCACCGGTGTCATCGCGGAGTCCTTCGAGGACGCCGACCGCAACCCGCCGGTCTTCGACCCCAAGACCAACACGGTCGCCCTCCCCGAGAGCCTGAAGAAGTCCTACCAGGCCTACATGGACGCCGGCTGGTACAACCTTGACCTGCCCCAGGAGCTCGGCGGCCTCGGTGCCCCCCGCTCCCTGGTGTGGTCCGCCGCCGAGCTGATCCTGGGCTCGAACCCCTCCGTCCACATGTACTCCGCCGGTCCCGGCTTCGCGAGCATCCTGCACTCCGAGGGCAACGAGGCGCAGAAGAAGTTCGCCGAGCAGGCCATCGAGCGCGGCTGGGGCGCCACCATGGTGCTGACCGAGCCGGACGCCGGTTCGGACGTCGGCGCCGGCCGCACCAAGGCCACCGACCAGGGTGACGGCACCTGGCACATCGAGGGTGTGAAGCGCTTCATCACCTCGGCCGAGCAGGACATGACCGAGAACATCTTCCACCTGGTGCTGGCCCGCCCCGAGGGCGCCGGCCCCGGCACCAAGGGCCTCTCGCTCTACCTGGTGCCGAAGTACCTGGTGAACGAGGACGGTTCCCTCGGCGAGCGCAACGGCGCCTACGTCACCAACGTCGAGCACAAGATGGGCCTCAAGGCCTCCACCACCTGTGAGCTGACCTTCGGCGACAAGCACCCCGCCATCGGTTACCTCGTCGGTGACAAGCACGACGGCATCCGCCAGATGTTCCTCGTCATCGAGTACGCGCGCATGATGGTCGGAACCAAGGCGATCGCCACCCTGTCCACGGGTTACCTGAACGCCCTGGAGTACGCCAAGGACCGCGTGCAGGGCAACGACCTCGCCGGGCCCAAGAACTCCCCGAAGGTCACCATCACGCACCACCCGGACGTGCGTCGCAGCCTCATGACGCAGAAGGCGTACGTGGAGGCCATGCGTTCGCTGGTCATCTTCACCGCCACCCAGCAGGACGCCATCCAGATCGCCCACTCCAAGGGCGAGGACGTCACCGAGCTGGAGGCCATGAACGACCTCCTGCTGCCCATCGTCAAGGGCGTGGGCTCGGAGCGCTCCTACGCGCTGCTCGCCGAGTCCCTCCAGACCCTCGGCGGCTCCGGGTTCCTCCAGGAGTACCCGATCGAGCAGTACATCCGTGACGCGAAGATCGACACCCTCTACGAGGGCACCACGGCCATCCAGGCCCAGGACTTCTTCTTCCGCAAGATCGTGAAGAACGGTGGCCAGGCCATCGGCAAGCTGTCCGCCGAGATCAGGGCCTTCGCCGAGAGCGAGGCCGGCAACGGCCAGCTCAAGGAGGAGCGCACCCTCCTGCTGACCGCCCTGGGCCAGGTCGAGAAGCTGGTCGAGCTCATGGTCGGCCACGCGATGAGCTCCGCCGAGGACTCCCGCGAGCTCTACAAGGTCGGTCTGAACTCCGTCCGCCTGCTCTTCGCCTTCGGCGACGTCGTCTTCGCCTGGCTGCTGCTCCGTCAGGCCGAGATCGCGCTCAACAGCCTCGACGGCGCCAGCGACGACGACAGGAACTTCTACACCGGCAAGATCGCCGCCGCGCGCTTCTTCGCCGAGCAGTTCCTGCCGCGTGTGGAGTCCGAACTGAAGATCGCCAACGGCGTGAACCTGGGCGTCATGGAGGTTCCCGAGGAGGCCTTCTAGCCTTCTGGAGGGCCGCAAGCGCCTGAGGGGCGGGACGATCGATCGTCCCGCCCCTCCACTGTTCCCAGGGTCCTCGGATCGTGCTTCGTGTCGCGGCTGGTGACTGTCACCAGCGAAAAGCGGCTGCGAGGCAAACGGCGCCCCCAGGTCCGTGCCGTTCGGGAGCCGTGTCGCGGCCGGTCAATGTCGCGAGCGAAAAGCGGCAGCGAGGCAAAGAGAGCCCCCAGGCCTTGTGCCGTTCGGGCCCGTGTCGCGGCTGCCGGTTCAGTCGCCGGAGGGGTCCGGCAGGAGTTGAGCCGTGAGTGAGCGTGCTGTGGCGGTCAGTGTGGCCGCGTCCAGCCCGGTCCGGCCCATGAACAAGATCCCTTGTTGCGCGGCCAGGAGGGCCCGCGCCAGTGCGATCGGATCCGCTCCGGCCGGTAGGTCGCCCTCGCGTTGGGCGCGGGCGACGCAGTCACCGATCAGCGCGGTGGACGTCTCGTAGGTGCGGTGGGCGTGGTCGAGGACTTCCGGATCGGCGTTACCGAGTTCGCAGGTGCTGTTGGCCATCAGGCAGCCCCGCCGCGTGCCGGCGCCGGTCGGGTCGTCGATCGGCGCCTCGAGGAGCATGCGCAGTGCGTCCAGGGCCCGTGGAGCCTCGGCGAGGGCTTCCCGAAGATGGCCATGGCTGTCGTCGGTGTAGCTGCGCAGCACCCGGAGGAAGAGCTGACGCTTGTCGCCGAACGCCGCATACAGGCTGCCTTTGCCCAGCCCGCTGACCCGCATCAGGTCTTCCAGCGAGGTCGCGGCGTAACCGGCCTCCCAGAACTGATCACGGACGGCGTTCAGTACCTGCTTCTCGTCGAACGATCGCGGACGTGCCATGCGAACAGGATACGAGTTCTTGACCGTTCGGTCCACCATGCTTATGGTGGACCGAACGGTCAAGAACTCCGTGGCACGTCGTACCCAGGGAAGTGGGAAGTACATGGGAAAGCTGGACAACAAGGTGGCGATCGTGACTGGCGGGTCGCGAGGAATCGGGGCGGCCTCGGCGCTGGCGCTAGCTGACGAGGGAGCCGACGTCGCGATCAGCTACTCGTCCTCGGCGGATCAGGCCAAGGCCGTGGTCGCCGACCTGGAGGCGAAGGGAGTGCGTGCGGCGGCCTTCCAGGCAGACCAGGCGGACGCGGCGCAGGCGGCGGGCCTGATCCACAGCGTGGTCCAGCATTTCGGAAAGCTGGACATTCTGGTCAACAACGCGGGCGTCACCGTCGGTGCCCCGATCGACAGCGAGCTCGCCGACGAGGCCGCCTTCGACCGCCAGCTCGCCATCAACTACACCAGTGTGGTGGCCGCGGTCCGAGCGGCGTTCCCGCTGCTGCCCGACGGCGGGCGGATCGTCAGCATCAGCTCGGGCGTAGGAACACGGGTGGGCTTCCCCGGAATGAGCGACTACGCGGGTACCAAGTCGGCCCTCGAGGGCTACAGCCGGGGCGCCGCCCGCGATCTGGCCCACCGGGGCATCACGGTCAACGTCATCCAGTCCGGGTTCATCGACACCGAGATGAACCCCGCAGACAGCCCGGCCGCCCCCATGTTCCTTCCGACAACGGCGATGGGGCGGTACGGCAGGCCGGAGGAGATCGCCGCGGGCGTCGTCTTCCTCGCCAGCCCGCAAGCCTCATACGTCACCGGCGCAGTGCTGAGGATCGACGGCGGATACGGCGCATAGCGCGACCGAGCAGCAAACGGCGAGCGGCCACGGATCGCGGCCGACGGTAGCGCAGAAGTACGGCCCCTTTCCATGGCAGATTCCCGGGCCACTTCTGCCACCCAGCCGTCCGTGGCCGTCGTCGGCCTGCATCTGGAACCGAGCGGATCCGGATTGCGCACGGGCTCATGGACGCATTGCGGGACGCCGCGCAGAGCTAACTCATCGCCGCAGTCCAGACCCCTTGATCGCCAGAGCATGACCAGGTCAGCAAAGGCTCACTGTCTGGGGCGTTTTACATAACACACCCAGGCACCGTTTTCGGGGTTATCCACAACCCCTTTACAAGGGAAAGAAACCTGGCATTCCAGGTCACATTCCACCTTGCCTTCCATTCCCTTTTCTTCTATTCGCGCATACAATGGAAGCATGACCTTCTCCTTCGCGCACCACACGGTAATGGCGGGACACTCTCCCGCTGTGACCGCGATGCGCCACGCGAGGGAACAGGTCACCCACGCTCTGGCTGAGGTACCTCCGGCTGGTGCGGTAGCGGGGGTGCTGGACGAGATCTGCCACCTGTGGCAGGACATGGACCAGGCCACACTCGCCATCCTGTTGCGCCTGGCCCAAATCCAGGCCACCGGTAACCTCCTCGAAGTCGGCGGACAACGCACCCTGGCCGGATGGATCACCCAAGCCCTCGGGACCAGCCCGGCCCAGGCCCGCTCCCTGGCCTGCCTGGCCCAAGCCCTCTTCAACGAA
>NZ_LAVM01000132.1:0-9613 GCF_001083815.1 Nocardiopsis sp. SBT366
CCCCCGCCTCCCACCACCCGCCGCGCGTCGTCCGTTCGACCGATGCACGGCCGCCGGACCACGGCCTAGCCTGGTCACCATGCTCCACACCACGGCTCTGAACAGGCTCTCCGCCACCGCTGACGGCCGGTCGCGCCTGTACCCCCTCCTGGTGGCGTTCGCCCTGACGGCGGGGATGATCCTGCTGTGGGTCGCTGATCTGCGGACGGCGCTGGCCATCCCCACGCACTCGGACTGGATGGGACCGCCGACCTCCGCGATGGACTTCGCGGCCTGCGTCTCCGGCGCTCTCTGCGTGCTGCTGGTCGCCCTGGTCGCGCGGCCCTCGGCCGGTCCCCTCGCGACCCTGGCCGCCGGGGTCGTCGCGCCGGTGGCCGTGATGTTCGTGTCGGTGCTGCTGTGGCCCCTGCCCAAGGGCATCTTCGGCTTCCCGATCGCCCTCTCCGAGGCCGTGGGGATGCTGGCGATCCTCGCCCTGGCCGCGTATCGCTGCCGCGGCTGGCAGATCACGGTGGTGATGGTCCTGACCTTCGTCGCCGCCTACTCCGACTACCTGCGGGAACCCTTCGAACTCGAACCGACCGCCGCGCTGCTGGCGGTCGTCGCCGGTCTGGTTCCCGGCCTGTACCTGCGCTGGCGGCGGGCCGAGCGCACGGCCGACGTGGAGCGCGTCCGCGCGACCGAGCGGCTGGCCATCGCCCGCGACCTGCACGACGTGGTGGCACACGAGGTCACCGGGATCGTGGTGCAGGCACAGGCCCTGAGGCACATCGCCGAGCGCGACCCCGAGGCGGTGCGCGCGGCCCTGCCGGATATCGAGGCGGCGGGCACCCGGGCCCTGGAGTCCATGCGGGGGATGGTCAGCCGCCTGCGGGAGCCGGGTGAGGCACCGCTCGCCCCCGGCCCGGCCGAGGGGCTGGACGCGCTCGCGGCCCCGGCCGCGCCCGGGCGCCCCGAGGTGGCCGTGCACGTGTCAGGGCCGGTCCGGGACCTGCCGCCGGAGGTGGGAACGGCGGTGCTGCGGATCGCCCAGGAGTCGGTGACCAACGCGCTGCGCTACGCCCGGGGCGCCACCCGGGTGAGCGTGGTGGCCACGGTCCTGGACAGCGAGGTGGAGGTGCGTGTCCAGGACGACGGCCGGGGCTCCGGGCTTCCGGTGGGCGGCGGGCACGGGCTGGTGGGCATGGCCGAGCGCGCCCGGCTCCTCGGTGGAGAGCTGTCCGCGGGACCCGACGGCGTGGGGCAGGGTTGGACCGTGCGGGGAACCATCCCCGCCCGGCGCGGAGGGGACGGTCAGGGTTGACGATTCGGGTGCTGCTCGCTGACGACCAGCAGATGGTGCGGACGGGGTTCCGCTACATCCTCGACGCCGAGGACGGGATCACGGTGGTCGGGGAGGCGGGTGACGGGGTCGAGGCGGTCCGGCTCGCCGAGCGGCTGCGCCCGGACGTGGTCCTCATGGACATCCGTATGCCGGGGATCGACGGGCTGGAGGCCACCCGCCGACTGGCCGGGCCGGGGGTGGCCGACCCGCTCCGGGTGGTCGTGGTGACCACCTTCGACCTCGACGAGTACGTGCACGCGGCGCTGACGGGCGGCGCGGTCGGGTTCCTGCTCAAGGACGCGGGACCGGCGCTGCTGATCGAGGCGGTGCGGGCCGCCGCCCGGGGCGACGCGATGGTCTCCCCGCAGATCACCGTGCGTCTGCTCCAGCACTTCTCGACGGCCCGGGCACCCCGGCGGGACCTCACCGAGAGCGGGCTGACGGCCCGCGAACTGGAGATCGTGCGCACGGTCGCGCGGGGGCTCACCAACACCGAGGTGGCGGCGGAGCTGCACGTCACCGTGAGCACGGTCAAGACGCACCTGGCCCGGGTGCAGGAGAAGATCGGGGCCCGCAACCGGGTGGAGGTCGCCGCCTGGGCGTACCGCGGCGGCCTCATGGACTGATCCCGCTCGCTTGACGAAAAAGTGAGCGGGTTCTGACCCGTGAGGCCCGTGTCGTCCCCGTGGGCACACCCACACCAACCGTGATGATCGGTGAGGAAATGGGCACCTGCGACACGACTGCGAGGAACGACCTATGGCCACCATGCGTGCGGCCCGGCTGAACATCACCGACCGAACCCTCACGGTCACCGACGTCCCCCGGCCCACCCCCGGCCCCGGCCAGGTCCTCGTCCGGGTCCGGGCGGCCGGCGTGTGCCTGTCCGACGCCCATCTCGTCGGCGGCGGTCTGACCCCGCTCCACCTCAAGGGGGACACCGTCACCCTGGGGCACGAGGTCGCCGGGGTGGTCGAGGAACTGGGCCCGGAGGTGTTCGATGTCCGGGTCGGCGACCGGGTGGCCCTCCAGGCCGGTGAGCCCGACCGGCACGGTCAGGTGCTCACGAGGGGCGTGGACTACGACGGCGGGTGGGCCGAGTACGCGCTGGCCAGCGAGTCCACGGTGGTGCCCATCCCGGACGAGCTGCCCTTCGAGCAGGCCGCGATCATCCCCGACGCCGTCTCCACGCCCTGGGCCGCCGTGACCGCCACCGGTGACGTGCGCCCGGCCGAGGCCGTGGCCGTGTGGGGCGTGGGCGGCCTGGGCGCGCACGCAGTGCAGCTCCTGCGGATGGTGGGGGCCGCCCCGATCATCGCCGCCGACCCCGACGAGCACGCCCGTGCGCGCGCCCTGGACTACGGGGCGGACGTGGCGCTGGACTCCACGGCGCCGGAGTTCCTCACCCGGATCGGCCAGCTCACCCACGGGCGCGGTCTGGACGTCGCCTTCGACTTCGCCGGGGTCCCGATCGTGCGTGAACAGGCCGTCCAGGTCCTCGGCGAGCACGGCCGCCTGGTGCTGGTCGGGCTGACCGACAAGCCCCTGGAGGTCCGGGACGGCTCGCGGTTCAGTTACCTGCGCCAGCAGGTCCTGGGCCACTACGGGTCGGATCCGGAGCACGTGGTGCAGCTCGTGGACCTGGTCCGGGCGGGCCGCCTGGAGTTCAGCCGCTCCGTCAGCGGGAGGTTCCCGCTGGAGGAGGCGCCCCAGGCGGTGGACCGGCTGGAGAAGCGGGTCGGCGCACCGGTCCGCCTGGTCCTGGAACCCTGACGCCTACCAGTTCGATGGCCTGTAGTCCTTGAGGAAGCAGCCGTGCAGGTCCTCGCCGAGCTCACCGCGCACGA
This sequence comes from Nocardiopsis sp. SBT366, assembly GCF_001083815.1. Classification (NCBI taxonomy): domain Bacteria; kingdom Bacillati; phylum Actinomycetota; class Actinomycetes; order Streptosporangiales; family Nocardiopsidaceae; genus Nocardiopsis; species Nocardiopsis sp. SBT366. Next base: position 3,172 of record NZ_LAVM01000132.1, read on the forward strand.
TGGGGTCGTACACGCGGGCCGCGCCGTCCTCCAGGTCCAGGGGCGCGTGGAACCCTTCGGCGGCGATCCGCACCCGGTCCGGGTGCGGCCGCTCGTCGGTGATCCACCCGGTGTCCACGCTGGTCATGAGGATGCCGTCGGTCTCCAGCATCTCCTCGGCGCTGGTCCGCGTGAGCATGTTCAGCGAGGCCTTGGCCATGTTGGTGTGCGGGTGGCCGGGCCCCTTGTACCCGCGCCCGAACACGCCCTCCATCGCGGACACGTTCACGATGTAGGTGCGCCTCGCGGAGGAGGCGGCCATCGCGGGGCGCAGCCGGTCCACCAGGAGGAAGGGCGCGCTCACGTTGCACAGCTGCACCTCCAGCATCTCCACGGGGTCGACCCCGCCGATCCGCTGCGTCCAGCTGTTGACGGGTGCCAGGTCGGGCACCAGGCCGCCCGCGTCGATCGCGCCCGCCTGGTGCGCCCGGTCCGGGTGCGCCGCGCCGGTGGTCAGCGCCAGGGAGGTGAGCATCTCGGGGGTCAGCGTGTGCGGCGCGACCTCGGCCACCTCGGACTCGGTGGCGCCCTCCAGCTCGCGGGGGCGGACCCCGCCGAGCACCAGCGGTTCGGGCAGGCCCTCCCCGGTCAGCGGCTGGGACTCGGCGGCGATCAGCGGCGCGTAGGAGCCCGGCGAGCGGCGCACGGTCTGCGCGGCGTTGTTGATGAGGATGTCCAGCGGTCCCTGCTCGGCCACCGAGTCGGCCAGCTGCACCACCTGGCCGGGGTCGCGCAGGTCGATGCCGACCACCCTCAGCCGGTGCAGCCACTGGTCGCTGTCGGGCATCGCGGCGAAGCGGCGCACGGCGTCGTTGGGAAAGCGCGTGGTGACGGTGGTGTGGGCGCCGTCGCGCAGCAGCCGCAGCGCGATGTACATGCCGATCTTCGCGCGGCCGCCGGTGAGCAGGGCCCGCCGCCCGGTGAGGTCGGTGCGGGCCTCCCGGCGCTGCCTGTTGAAGACGGCGCACTCCGGACAGAGCTGGTGGTAGAAGGCGTCGACCTCCTGGTACTTCTGCTTGCACACGTAACAGGGGCGGGCCTTGCGCAGCACCCCGGCGAGCTGACGGGCGGCGTCGTCGGCGTCACCGGTCCCCTCCGCGCCGTCCTCGCCGGAGGCCAGGGCGCGGCTGGTGAGCGCGCGGCCGTTGGTCTCGTCGTCGATCCGGTCCGGGGCGGCCGTGGCGGTGGCGGCGAACACGGCCTTGTCGTGGGCGCTGCGGGCGGCGTTGCGCTCCTTGCGCCGTCGCTCCTTCAGGGCCTTGAACAGCCGGGCGGTGCCCCGCTGGAGCGTCAGGGAGTCGTCGTGGTCGACGGGCAGCCCCTCCGCCTCGGCCAACACCTCCAGGCACACCCGAAGCCTGTCCGGGTCGATCCCGTCGACCGTGGTCCGCGTCACCGTTTCCGTCACCACTGCATCCCGCCGCTGTTCCTGGTGGCCTCCTGCCGGGCCACCAGGAACCCTATGCGCACTCCGGGACCGGACGGTCGGTGCGAAGCGGTCACGGGGACAGGCGACCATGGGGGGTGAGCCAGCACTGGGAATCGACGCGTGGGGCCCTGGCGCCACGGGCAGGGGGAGTTTCGTGAGCCAGCAGACGGCCGCCGGTGACGGTGCGGAACGCGAGTTCGTGGTCCTGCTGGACGAGGCGCACGAGCCGGTGGGTGTGGCCGACAAGGCCCTCGTCCACACCGAGCACACCCCGCTCCACCTGGCCTTCTCCTGCTACGTGCTGGGACCGGACGGCCGGGTGCTGCTCACCCGCCGCGCCCTCGGTAAGACCACCTGGCCCGGTGTGTGGACCAACAGCTGCTGCGGCCACCCCGCCCCGGACGAGTCCATGGAGGAGGCGGTGCGCCGCCGCGTCCGCCAGGAGCTGGGGATCGAGCTGACCGAGGTCACCGAGGCCCTGCCGGACTTCCGGTACCGCGCGGTCTCCGCCGAGGGGATCGTGGAGAACGAGTTCTGCCCGGTGTTCTGGGCCCGTACCGAGGACACCCCCGTCCCGGACGCGGACGAGGTCGCCGAGTTCACCTGGGCGGCCTGGCCGGACGTGGCCACACTGGCCGAACGCACACCCTGGGTGATCAGCCCGTGGGCGGCGGAGCAGATTCCGCAGCTCAACGCCGCCCGCTGACCCACGGCGGGGACTCCGCGCGCCTCCTCGCGAAAACCCTGCACATCGCGGCGGGGAAAGAACGTCATAAGCTTGGGCAATGTCGAACACATCCCCTGGCCCCGGGTGGCATCCCGGCGGTCACGACCCCCAGCGACAGCACGCCGATCACGGAGAGCGACGACTCCCTCCGTACCCGCCGCACCACGTGCAGCCCGGCCCTCCGCCCCCTCCCCCGCAGCCGCCGAGGGCTGCCAGCGACATCAGGCCCGGCGGGATGGGCTTCCTCCTCACGAACCTGCTCACCTGCGGCGCTCTCGGCCTGTTCACCTTCGGCTACGTGGCGATCCGCCACAGGTCCGCCGTGGCCGGGGTCCTCGCGGCGCTGTGCGTGCCGCTCCTCGCGGTGTTCGGTTCGAGCGCCGAGGGCAGCGTCCTGGAGAACGTCAGCGCGGGCCTGCTCGTCGTCTACTCCCTCTGCGCCACGGCCTACCTGTTCCACGACATCTACAGCGTGAACTCCAAGCGGAACCGGAGACTGCGCGGCGAACCGGTCGGCGCCGCGCCCACCGGCCCGGCCCCCACCTCTGCGGCAGGAGCCATGGCTGGCCGGGGCAACTCGGAGCTGCGCGCGATGGCGGCCGACCGCGCCCTTCGGCGTGAGGAGTCCCGGGCCCTGCTCGCGGACGACCCCGCCCTGGCCCGTGAACTGGGGATCGGCCGACCCGACCTGCGCACGGGCTACGACGACGGCGGCCTCGTGGACCTCAACCGGGCCTCCGCCGAGGCGATCGCCGACCTGCCCGGCCTCACCTCGGAGCACGCCGAGGCCCTGGTGACGGAGCGTTCGTCCGCCCCGTTCGTCTCGCTGCCGGACGCGCTCATCCGGGCCCAGCTCCCGGCCCACCTTGAGGACGACATCTCCGGCTACGTCGTCTTCTGATCCCCGCGGCGGGGTAGATAGCAACCACACGCCCCCACCGAGTTGGAGCGCCCCGTGCCCCCTCACGCTCACGGTCCCGTCCGTCCCGCCGCCCTCGTCCTCGACGCCCTCGACACCCTCTTCCCGCTCGGCCCGCTGGAGTGGCGGTTCCGTGAGGCGGGCATCCCCCGGGTGCTCATGACCCGCTGGTGCGACCACCTGCTGCGGGACGCCTTCGCCCTGTCCCTGCTGGGCGGGGAACGCACCTTCGAGGACGTGGCCCGGGGGTCCCTGCGGGACATCACCGGGAACCAGATCGCCCCGGCCGCCGAGGACGTGATCATCGACGGCATCGCCCGGCTCGAACCCCGCCGCGAGGCCGCGTCGGCGCTGGAGGCCGCCCACGAGCGGGGCGTGCGCACGGCGGTGCTCGGCCACGGCGACGGCGAGCAGGTCCGCCTGCTGCTGGAACGCTCCGGTCTACCGCTGGAAGCCCTCGCCGGAGGCGACGGTCCGTCAGCGTGGAAACCGGCCCGCGAGCCGTACCTGGCGGCCGCGCGCGGACTGGGGGTGCCCCCGGAGCGGTTGGGGCTGGTCACGGCGCACGGCTGGGACGCGGCGGGGGGCCGCCGGGCCGGACTGGTGACGGGATGGTCCGCGCACCTGGAGGGACGGTTCCCGTCGGTCTTCCCCAGCCCCGACGTCGAGGGTCGGGACCTGGCCCAGACAGTGGAACGACTCCTCGACCTCCCCGAGCCCGCCTAGTCGGGGGGCTACTCCTCCCAGCTCCGGTCGTACTGGGGGTGGCCCCGGTACACGGACGCCAGGTACTTCACCGCGAGCCGCCAGGCCAGCAGTTCCGACCACGGGTCACCGCCGACGTTCGCCGCCGGAGAGGAGGGGTCGACGATGCGCATGCTCGCGTCGTGCGCCTCGGTGTAGCCGCGGACGATCCCGCGCTTGGCCGCGACCTCGGCCAGCGCCCGTTCCCGGCCGCGTGACCCCACGGGGACGGCCCTGGACGCACGTTCGTCCTCGTCCAGACGCGCCTTCAGGAACTCGACGATGGTCAACGGACAACTCCTCTTCTCTCCCCCCAAAGCCCCCTGCGGGGATCAGTATCTGACATAAGCCCCTCCTGGGCCACTCGGTGACCCCTCCGACCGCCCACGACCCCTACGCACAACCCTCGAACTGGGGCACGTCCGTGACCAGCTCCAGGTCGGTGTCGCCGAACCAGCGGTTCAGGCTCTCGCCGGCCTCACCGCTCAGGTACATCGTGTCGATCGCCCTGTTCACGGCCTCGCAGCCCGCCACGTCTCCGTTCGGCAGACCCACCCCGTACCGCTCTTCGGTGAACGGCTTGTTCACGAACTCGAACGCTTCCGGGTCCTCGTCCAGGAACCCGGCGAGGATCAGGTCGTCCGTGGACACGGCGTCGACCTCGCCCGCTCTGAGCATGTCGACGCAGTCACTGTAGGTCTCCGGCTTCTCGACCTCGGCCACGTCGATACCGAGGCCCTCCTCGACCCGGCTGGCGGAGTTGGAGCCGTCTCCCTGACAGATCACCCGCCCCTCCAGGTCCGCCACCCCGTTCACGCCCTGCTCGCCCCTGCGCACCAGGATGTCCTGCCTGGCCACGTAGTAGGGGCCCGCGAAGGTCACGTCGAGCTTGCGTTCCGCGGTGATGGAGTAGGTCGCCACGACCATGTCCACGTCACCGTCCACCAGCCGTTCCTCGCGCACGTCGGACGTGATGGGCACCAACCGCACGTCCTCGATCCCCAGCTCCTCGGCGATGTGGTTCACCACGTCCACGTCGAACCCCTCGAACTCCTCACCCTTCCTCAGCCCCACGCCGGGCTGGTCGGCCTTGACCCCGACCGTGATCGACGTCTTGTCAAGGAGGGACCGCAAGGGCGGGTCCTCCCCTCCCTCCGCCGAACAGGCGGACAGCGCCATCACCGCCACGGCACACAGAGCCGCCACGGTCCGGCCGCGGCCTCCTCGCCACCACATCGACCCGCTCCTCGTCTCTCGGGGGGTTTCGTCGCGTACGGACGAACCGGCGCCCGCCGCGCTCACCGGTACTCCGCCAGTCGGGGGCGGACCCCCGCCACGACCAGGGCGAACAGCGCGAGGGAGCCGACAGGCAGCCCCAGTGCCCATGGGGACAGCGCCGACCCGCCGTCGCGGATGCCCGCGTCGAACTCGTTCGTGTGCGCGCTGACCAGCACGTCCAGCGCGTCCGTGTGCTGGCGGAACAGCCCGTTCTCGGTGTCGGCCACCCGCATGCGGATGTCGATGGCCCGCGCCGTGTCACCGTCGGCGACGGCCTCACGCAGGCTCTCGTCCGCCTCCTGGAGCGCGACGAAGGTGGAGAGCACCTCCTCCAGGGCGTTCTCCGCGTCATCGTCCTCCAGCAGCGCCCGCTGGGCGTCCTCCCCCAGGTAGCCGAGGGTGCCCGGGTCCTCCTCGTCGGGTACCCCGGACCCCGGAAGTTGCGGGTAGGCGCCCGGGATCTGCCCGACCGCCTCGTAGTAGTCCGGCAGCGTGCTGACCGGGCGGAAGAGCACCTGCTGGGCCCGTTCCAAGTACACCTGCCGGTACGTGTCGGCGTGGTCGTCGTCGATCAGGAACCGGCTCTGGTCGGCCTGCATGTCGGTGGCGATGGCCTTGGCCCGGGACAGCGCCATGGCGGCGTCCATCCCGTCGTTCTTGGCCCGGTGCTCGTGGGCCGCGCTGACGCTCAGCGCCAGGACGGCGCCGACGGACAGCACCACCGCCCCGGCCGTGGCCACCAGCAGCGGGGCGTTGAAGCGGCGGCGGAAGCGCACCCGCAGGTAGAGCTGGAGGGCGAGGAGGGACGCCACCGTCACCACTCCCACGACGGCGACCACCACGCGCCCGCCCGTCACCGCGCCGCGGCCGTCCTCGTGGCTCTGCCGCACGATCGCCGAGGACTCCAACCCCAGGTTGAAGGCCTTGGGCAGCAGTTCGGTGTGCATCCGCTGGGTGGCGCTGCTGTACTCGGCGAGCGCGTCGGCGTCCACCTCCCCCGGGGGCGCCTGCGCGTCCCCGTTGATCAGGAGCGCCCTGCCGACCTCCTGCTCGTAGGCGCCCATCCCGTCCATGAGCGCCTGCACGTTCTCCCGCGCGTTCTCCTGAGCGTCACCGTCCTGGGTGGTCAGCGACGCCACCTGGAGCAGGGCCTCGTTGGCCTCCCGACGGCTGGTGACGTAGCGGTCCATGGCCGCCTCGCGCCCGGACCCGAGGTCGTGATCGGTGCCCATGAGCAGGACGTCCGCCACGCTGGCGTCCATCGCCGCCAGGTTCAGGTAGAGGTCGGTGGTGTTCATGGCCTGCC
>NZ_LAVM01000133.1:0-9066 GCF_001083815.1 Nocardiopsis sp. SBT366
CCGTCGCGGAGCCAGCAGTAGCGGTAGTCCCAGTTACGGACGCCGCCGATCTCCTCGGGCAGGGAGGTGGTCGCGGCGGCCATGACACCGCCGGTGGGGGTGCACAGACCCCGCAGAGTCAGCGCCGAACGGGCCACCAGATCCCGCTGGGTCAGGGGCAGCTCCACCCCGGACAGCCACCCGGTCCAGGCGCCCTCGCCGTCCTCGCGGCGTCGGGTCTCGGGCACGGGGTGCGCGGTCAGGGAGTCGGTGCCGCAGCGCAGCTCCAGCACCACCGGTTCACCCTGGACCGGTTCGAGGGTGGCCCGGGCGGTGTCCCCTCCGTCCTCGGGCTCGATGTGCCACCGCACGCCCGGCGAACGCAGGACCAGGGGGAAGTCCGCCCCGTGGACGCGTAGTCCGTCGTCCTCGGCGACGATCCGGACCGGGGCGCGGCCGAAGTCGGGACGCGGGGCGAACTCGACGGTCACGGGCGTCGAACCCTCGACGACGCGGACCAGGTCCGTACGTCCGGGCTCGGTGTCCTGGGCGAGGTAGTCGGTGACCTCCAGGCGGGACCAGCGGGTGCGCACGGTCATCGTGCCCGGCAGGTAGCGCTGGCCCAGCGGCATCCGCCCGTGGGCGGGCGAGATCGCGAAGACCCCGGCCTGACGGCCACCCAGGACCTCGGCGAACAGGGCGTTGGAGTCCGGCTCGGGGTGGCAGAACCAGAGCAGGCGCGCGTCCGGGCCCAGCAGCGCCACGGAGGCCTGGTTGGAGAGCATCGACATGCGCTCGATCGGGACCGGGCGCTCGCGGGGTTCGGCGCAACAGGCCCGATGTGCCGGGGCCGCCCCCGTCGCCTCGTGTGTGCCCGCAGCTCCCTGTGTGAGAGTCACCCCGCCGCCTTTCTCCGCGCCTTCGGGTTCGGGGACCTCGTCGTCCCCGAACACACCGGTTCACTGACCGGCGAGAAGAACCTAGAACAGGGGTGAACGGGCACACAGCGGGTTTCACCGGACCTTAGGTGTCAGCTAAGGGACTCTTAAGGTCCGGGCCCGCTCCTTCCAGGGAAAACCGATTGCCGGGGCTTGAACTCGCGTGGAACGCTGACCTTCCGCGCCGCCGGAGCGTGCGCGCCATCATGGGCAACAGGAAGAGCGGTCGTGGGCTACGTCGACGTCAACCAGGTGACACACACCCTCCCCGACGGGAGGGTGCTGCTGGACGGGGTGTCGTTCCGGGTCGGCGAGGGTTCCAAGACCGCGCTCGTGGGCGCCAACGGCGCGGGGAAGAGCACCCTGCTGCGTCTGGTGCGCGGTGAGTTCACGCCCCAGTCGGGCGCGGTCACCGTCGACGGCGAACTGGGGGTGATGCCGCAGTTCGTGGGACACGTGCGCGACGCCACCACCGTGCACGAACTCCTGGTGTCGGTCGCCCCCGCACCGGTGCGCCGGGCCCACGCGGACCTGGAGGCGGCCGAGGGGGCCATGATGCTCTCCGAGGACGAGGCCACGCAGATGCGCTACGCGGAGGCGATCACCCGGTATGGCGACGCCGGAGGCTACGAGGCCGAGGTGGTGTGGGACCAGTGCTGCGTGGCCGCCCTGGGCGTGGCCTACGAACGCTGCCGGTGGCGGGAGGTGCGCACGCTCTCCGGCGGTGAACAGAAACGGCTGGTCGTCGAGGCGCTGCTGCGCGGACCGGCGCCGGTCCTGTTGTTGGACGAGCCGGACAACTACCTCGACGTGCCCGGGAAGCGCTGGCTGGAGGAGGCGCTGCGCGCCACCCCCAAGTCGGTCCTGTTCGTCTCGCATGACCGCGAGCTGCTCAGCCGGGTCCCCGACCGGATCGTCACGGTGGAGCTGGGCGCGGCGGGCAACGACACGTGGGTGCACGGCGGGGCCTTCGACACCTACCACGAGGCCCGGCGCGAGCGGTTCGCCCGCCTGGACGAGCTGCGCAAACGCTGGGACGAGGAGCACGCCAAACTCAGGGCGCTGGTGTCCATGTACAAGCAGAAGGCCTCCTACAACTCGGACATGGCCACGCGGTACCAGTCGGCGCGGACCCGGTTGAGCCGGTTCGAGGAGGCGGGGCCGCCCCAGCAGCAGCCCCGGGACCAGAACCTGCGGATGCGACTGCGCGGCGGGCGCACCGGCAAACGCGCCCTGGTGTGCGAGAAGCTGGAGTTGACCGGGCTGATGCGCCCCTTCGACCTGGAGGTCTGGTACGACGAGCGGGTCGCCGTGCTGGGCTCCAACGGTTCGGGCAAGTCGCACTTCCTGCGGTTGCTCGCCGGTGGTGGCGACGACCCCGAGTCCTCGCTGGTCCCGGAGGAGGAGCGGGCCGGGATCGCACCGGTTCCGCACACCGGGCGGGCCCGGTTGGGCGCCCGGGTGCTGCCGGGTTGGTTCGCGCAGACCCACGAGCACCCGGAGTTCCTGGGGCGCACGCTGCTGGACATCCTGCACAGCGGTCAGGGCCACCGCCGGGGCCTGCCCCGGGACGAGGCGGGCCGGGCCCTGGACCGCTACGAGCTGGCTCTCAGCGCCGAGCAACCGTTCGACACCCTCTCCGGAGGCCAGCAGGCCCGGTTCCAGGTGCTGTTGCTGGAGCTGTCGGGCACCACGATGCTGCTGCTCGACGAACCCACGGACAACCTCGACGTGGTCTCGGCGGAAGCGTTGGAGGCGGCCCTGGACGCCTACCAGGGGACGGTTCTGGCGGTCACGCACGACCGCTGGTTCGCGCGGGGCTTCGACCGTTTCGTGGTGTTCGGCGCCGATGGTCGGGTGTACGAGGCGGACGAGCCGGTGTGGGACGAGACCCGGGTCCGTAGAGCCAGGTAGAAGGCGGGCTGCACCTCGGCGGCAGGGGCGACATATTCTGGTACAAAACAACAGAAAATGAGAAGAAGGCACCCCATGCCGTATCCCCCAGGCCGCTGGAGCCCCCTGCCACTGCTGTTCTCCCTCGTCGCGCTCGTGGTCGCGGCCTCCGCCGCACCGGCCCACGCCCACCCCAGCGAGGAGTCACCGGGGTTCTACGCCGACATGTTGGACCGCCATGACGGCGTGTTCGTCAGCGAGGAACTCGCCGGTCACCTCGACCGCTGGGAACTCGCCGACGACCTGCGTGCGCGCGTGCACGAGGAGGGCGTGCCCCTGGACGTCCTGGTGGTCGCCCACCCCACCGACGCCGACCTCGACTGGTTGGCCGACGAGGTACACCACATCAGCAAACGCTCAGTCGTGGTGTTCTCACCGCACACGAACCACGTGCACGCCTCGGCTCTGCGCGCGGCGGGGCTTCCCTCGAAGGCCGCGGACTACACGTCCTACACGGGTGCCTACCCTGAGGATCCGCGCGACCAGCTGGACCGGCTGCTGCGGGCCGCCTCCTACTCGGACCTGGACGAACGCACCGCCCGCGCCAGGACCGAGTTCGTCCGGAGTGTCGGAGGGGAACCAGAGCCGGACGCCGTCGCGGCGGGGTTTCCGTCACAGCGCTGGCTCACCGTCACCTGGCCGACCACGGTCGGTTTCGTCGTCAGCGGCGTGTGCACCGCCGTGGTGGTGGGCGCCGGGGTGACGGTGCTCCGGCGTCGTGGGGCGGGTGCGCGGTGAACCTGCCAGGTCTCCCGGGTCCGGCCTCGGCCATGGCCTCGGTCCTGGTGGCATCGGCGCTGCTGACATCCGTACTGCTTCCAGGCGCGGCGGCAATGGCGCGTACCTCGTCCGAGGGGCCGAGCACCGTGGCGGAGATCGAGGACCTGACCCGGGTCGCACGCGTGGCCGAGGAACTCGAACAGAACCCGGTCCACGTGAGCCACCTGTTCCCGGTACAACCCGATGAGGAGGTCCGGCTCGCGATGGCGGGCCAGGTCGCGGACGCCCTCGACGGCGACGTCCCCCTGTACGTGGTCATGTACGCCGCTCCGCCCACGGACGAGACCGGCGGCCAGCCGACCCTCTTCCTGCACGCCCTGCACGAGGTGAGCGGCGCTCCCGGGGTCTACGTGGCGGTGACGACGGACGGCCGGTTGGCCACGGCGGCCTTCGACAGCCCCGTCACCCCTGTGATCGACGATGCGGCCCTGCCGCGCGCCCTCAGACCCGTGGACACCGTCAGCGCTGTCGTCGCCGAACTGGAGGAGTCTCCGAGGACCCCCGTGGAGGCCACACCGCTCACCCGTGACGCCGCCCCCGACGTGGAGCAGGAGACCCAGCTCCCGACGTCGCGGGTCGGACGAGGGTGGGAACTGGCCATTCCAGGAGCGGTGCTCGGTCTCGCGGTGGCGGGCGTGTACCTGAGGTGGTCCGCCCGGTTCACCTCCCCCGCGCCCGACCAGGTCTCCGGAGCCTGGTTCGCGGTCGCGAGCCGCGGCTCCCGCAGCCGGATCCGGAACAGGTTGGCCAGGGAGCTGCGCTCACTGCGCCGGGAGTTCGAGGCGACCCCATCGGACCACCCCGGGCTGCCGCGCGCACGGGAGGCCTACGACGCCGCCGGGCTCATCGCCTCCTCCCGCGGCCTTCCGGCCACGGCACTGGTCTGCGGCCTGGTCCTGGCCCGACACGGGCGGCGGGCGCTCGTCCATCCCTTCGCGAGCGGAGTCCCCTGCCGGAACAATCCCCTGCACTCCCCTGCCACGGAGCGGCGCGACTTCCATCTGGACGCCACTCTGCGCCGGTGGAGGGTGTGCGAGGCGTGCGCGGACACGCCGAACGCCCGAGGAGGGGCCATGTACCTCCGTCACGGCGGACGCCGCGTCCACGTGTCCGACATGGACGACCCCTGGACCATGATCGCTCTGGACGGCCGGGAGCCGTTCGCTCAGGCCCGAACACTGGTGGGAGTCCGATCATGACCCGAACCCTCACCGCCCTGTTCGTCTCCCTGCTGGTGTTGTGGCCGGTACCCGCCTCGGCCGCCCTACCCTCCGACGCGAACGCCACGAGCCGGATCCTCTCTCCGCTGGTGGTCGCCGAGCACCTGGCCGAGGAGCCCGTCTACGTCCACCCCGACAGGTACGTCAGCACCGAATCGTCGTTGGTGCTGTCCGAGGACCGGGCCCGGGATCTGAACGACCGCGTCACCGAGGAGCTTCCGGGCGTGTACCTCGCCGTGACTCCCTGGCCCAACGCGCCCAGGTCCATGGGCACCGCCGTGGTCAACCGGAGTGAAGCGGAGGGCACGTTCCTGGTCGTCGGAGACGGTCTCACCGTGATCTCCGTGCGCTCCGAGGGGGACAAGGTACCCGGCCCCTCCTCGGACACGGTGCGGATGGTTCTGGCGGTGGTCAACCAACGCCCGGAGCTGGCCCGCGCCGACCTGGGCGACCGGCTGGACCTCGCCCTGGACCTGCTGGGCGACGAGGAGGCGGCGGCTCGCGAGTACGAACGGATGTCGTCGGACGGTGACCCGGGTGGTCGCGCGCTCTCCCTCGTGGTCGTGCTGCTCGCCGCGCTCCCGCTGGTGGGCCTCGCCGTGTGGGGTCTGCGTCGGAGAGCGCACCGACCGGTCCGGGTCGTCCCGCTCTCCGAGGCGGTGGTCGACTCGGTGGACTCCGCCGCCCACGAGGAACTGCGCCTGGATCTGACTCGGGTCCTGCCCTCCTACGGCCGCAGGGTGGCCAGGTTCAAGGGCTCACGCGAACGCGCGTCGGACGCCCTGGCCGCCTACGAGGCGGCGGCGCGTGTGCTGGACACCGCCGGGGACGTGTCCGACCTGGTCGGGGTGCGCGTGCTCCTGGACCACTGTGAGGCGGCGCTGAACGGCCGCCCCGCTCCCAGGCACTGCTTCTTCGACCCCCGGCACCGGGGTGAGACGGCCCGGACCAGCCTGCGGGTACCGGCCAGTCCTCGTGCGACGTCGGTCCAGGCCTGCGCCGACTGCCGACGCGACCTGCGTGCCCACGTGCCTCCGAGGGCCGTCCTGGACTCCTCCCATGGCCAGCCGACGCCCTACTACGCGGTGCCCGCCCAGCACAGCGTGTGGGCGGCGACCGGGTACGGCACCCTCGCTCCCGACCTGGTCCAGCGGGTCCTGGGCGGTGGTGCCCGGGGGTGAGTCCGGGGCACCCGTCGCGCGGGGCTGCGACGGGTACCGGAGGGCGTTCTTCGTCACGTCGGGGCCCGGTCGTGGGTGTGTCCACGGCCGGGCCCCGAGGCGTGTCCTGGGACCCCACCGCTCTCGGGAAGCCCGTGGGGAAGGGAGGTACGGGGCTCGGCGCGGGCTCGGGATGACACCCCCCACCATCGGCCCACACCACACACGGTGACGAGGTCGACTCCGTGCGCTTTTGTGTGTTTCTCCAGCCATACCCCCCGAATTTGCATGTCAATTCAGATCATCCGATGATTTGGAACGCGACCGATCCACACCGGAAGGCCCCACCACGATGAAGTTCCCCAAGGGCGGCTCGGACACCGTGTCCGACGACCGGGCCCCCGACGCCGCAGCGCGGCCCGAGGACGAGCGTCCGCCGCTGCGGTTCCTGGTCACCTACGGCGTCCAGCACATCCTCGCGCTGTACGCCGGAGTCGTGACTCCGCCGCTCATCATGGCCGCCGCAGTGGGGTTGGACCCGTTGGAGACGGGTCTGATCATCAGCGCGGCCCTGCTGGTCGCCGGTCTGATGACTCTCGTCCAGACCCTGGGGGTGTGGCGCTTCGGTATGCGCATGCCGCTGGTGATCGGCGCATCGTTTATCCCGATCACCGCGATGACCGCCATCGGTGAGTCCAGCGGCCTGCCCGCCGTCTTCGGCGCCTCGATCGTCGCCGGTCTGTTCGGCATCCTCATCGCACCCGTGATGGCCAGCCTGATCCGCTTCTTCCCCCCGGTGGTCACCGGCAGCGTGATCACCGTCGTCGGCCTCTCCCTGATCCCCGTCGCGATCGGCTGGATCACCGACAACAGCGAGACCGGCGCCCCCTCCGACACGAACCTGCTGCTGGGCGGGTCGACCCTGCTCATCATCCTGGTGCTGTCCAAGGTGCTGCGAGGGGTGTGGGGCCGCGCCTCCATCCTCCTGGGCATGGTGTTGGGCACCCTGCTGGCCGCGGCCATCGGGGCGGTCGACTTCGGCTCGGTCGGCACGGGCCCGGTCTTCTCGCTGCCCACGCCCTTCCACTTCGGCCCGCCGGAGTTCCAGATCGCCGCGATCATCACCATGTGCGTCATGATGATCGTGATCCTGTCCGAGGGCATGGCCGACATCCTCGCGGTGAGCGCGGTCGTGGGCAGCAAGGTGGACGGCCGCCGACTGGCCGACGGCCTGCGCGCCGACGCCGCGACGGCGGTCGTCGGGCCGCTGTTCAACTCCTTCCCGGGCAGCACGTTCAGCCAGAACATCGGCCTGATCGCGCTGAACAAGGTGCGGAGCCGCTACGTGGTGGCCGCTGGCGCCGTCCTGCTGCTCGTCATGGGCCTCTTCCCGATCCTGGGCCGGGTCGTCGCGATGATCCCCTCCCCCGTCCTGGGCGGCGCCGGGCTGATGCTGTTCGGTTCGGTGGCGGCCGCCGGGATCCAGACGCTCGGCAGGGTGGACTACGAGGACAACCAGAACATGGTGATCGTGGCCGTCTCGCTCGGCTTCGGCGTCCTGTCGATCGTCTCGCCCGACTTCTTCGCGACCTTCCCGGACTGGGCCACGATGATCCTGCACTCGGGCATCGTCACCGCGACCGCCTCCGCGCTGGTCCTCAACGTGGTCTTCAACGTCCTGGGGTCCGGGCGGAGGGGTTCGCGGTCTCCGGGCGGCAAGGCGCCCGCTGAGTCGTCCGGGCTCCCGGACGGCTCGGAGGACGGGCCCCGCGAGGGCGCGGACAGCGCCCCCGCGAAGGCCTGACCCCACTCACTCCCCAGCGGGCCCACGGGCACGCGACCGGGGCCGCCGACACCGTCGGCGGCCCCGGTCCCCGTTTCACGGGCGTGGTACTTCAGGGCTTGCGGGCGACCCCGCAATTGTCCGCTTTAATGCACTTCTGGGCATGTCCTTGGATGCCCGCTGCCGACCATGACCCGGCGCGGGGCGGCCCCGCCCGCCGGCCGGGGCCGCTCCGTCGCTGGCGGAACGGCCCCGGGGACCTCGAACGCTCCTGGCCCGACCTACGGACGCAGCAGGACCGGCAGTTCCTTCAAGCTGTTGACGACGATGGAGGGGTGGTTCTCCAGTTCCCCGTCCGCGACGGCGAGCCTGAGGTCGGGGAAGCGCTCGAACAGCAGGGGCAGGGCGATCTGTCCCTCCATCCGGGCCAGGTGGGAGCCCGGGCACACGTGCGGCCCGTACCCGAAGGAGATGTGGCGCCCCTTCTCCCGGGTCAGGTCGAAGGTGTCCGGGTGCGGCTCCTCGCCGTGCTCGTCGCGGTCGCGGCTGATCGCGCCGTAGGAGGTCATCAGGGCCTCGCCCTTGCGGATGGTCTGCCCACCCAGCTCCACGTCCTCCGTGGCGAACCGGAAGATCATGTTGGAGGTGGGCGGGTCGAAGCGCAGGGTCTCCTCCACCACCGTGTCCCAGCCGACCCTGCCCTCCTTGACCAGGTCGAACTGCTCGGGGTGGGCCAGCAGGGCGCGCACGGCGTTGCACAGCAGGTTGACGGTGGTCTCGTGCCCGGCCGCCACGACCACCTGGAGGGTTCCGCGCACCTCCAGGTCGGTGAGGGCGTCACCGTTCTCACCGGTGTTGAGGAGTTCGGTGGTCAGGTCCTCGCCCGGGTTGGCGCGCTTGTCCGCGATCATGCCCTCGTAGTAGCGCTCCAGGGTCGCGTAGGTCTCCAGGAACTCCTCGGGTCCGGTGACCGCGCTGAAGAACTTCACGTACATGTCGCGCAGGTAGCCGTGTTCGGCCGCGTCCACGCCGTAGAGCTCACCGATCACGCTCATGGGGAGCTTGAAGGCGAACTCGTTCTTGAGATCCAGCGGCTCGTGGGCCCCGGCTTCCAGACCGTCCAGCAGCTCGACGGTCAGGTCGTGGATCCTCGGGCGCAGGCGCTCCACGCTGCGGGCCGAGAAGGCCTTGGCGGTGAGCAGGCGCAGGCGCTTGTGCTCCGCGCCGTCGGTACCCAGGAGGTTGGTGGGGGT
>NZ_LAVM01000134.1:0-8639 GCF_001083815.1 Nocardiopsis sp. SBT366
CGTGCAGGGCCACCCCGCCCAGCCCGAGCAGCAGACCCTGGAAGGTCTGGTCAGCGGCCTGCTGGGCCTCCAGCGCGTCCGACGGGCGGGACACCTTGGCCTCGTTCGGCTTCTCCGGGTTGGCGTTGCGGCCCACTTCGTCCCGGACCCGTTCCACCTGGTCGGGGTCGACCCGCACGTACACCGTGGAGGCCTCACCCTTGGCGCCCAGCACGTCCTCGGCGACCCGCTGGCCGACCAGCGCGGCGTTGTCCAGCTCCGGTGCCAGTTCCACCCGCTCCAGCACACCGACCACGGAGAAGTAGGTGTCCCCGATCAGCACCAGCGTGTCCGGGGTGATCCGGTCCACGCCGAGGCGCCCGGCCGCCGACGCGCCGAGCACGACCGCGGGGTGGTCCGAGGTGGCCTCGTTCAGCCACGTGCCCTCGTCCACTTCGGCGCGGACCGCCTCCAGCAGATCGAGGTCGACCCCGTAGGCGGCGATCCCGCCGGACTCGGCGCTCGGTACGAGGTCGCTCCGGTAGACGTGGGTCCCGCTCACCTGCTCCACCTGCGAGGTGTGCTCGACCTCCGGCATCCGGTCGATCCGCCCCCGCGCGTCCTCGGGCAGCTTGGCGGCGTCGCCGAACAGGTCCTCGCCCGGAGCGACGGTGACCAGGTTGGTGCCCAGCCGGGCGATCCGCTGTCCGAGTTCGGCCTGGCCTGAGGAGGAGACCCCCACCACCGCGACCATCGCGGCGATCCCGATGGCGATGCCCAGGGCGGAGAGCACCACCCGTGTGGGCCGGGCGCGCAGCCCGCTCGACCCGGTGCGCAACCGGTCGACCAGCGAGAGACGCGCGGGGCGCAGCGGTGATCGGCGGTCGTGCCACTGCCGCAGGAATCCCCTCACCGGCCCGCCTCCGCCCGGCTCCACGTACCTTGCGGGCCCGGAGCGACGCCCTGCGCCGGGGATTTCGCCGAGGTCGGCGGGACACCCAGGGCTCCTGGGTCTCCCGCTCCCCGTGAGGTACCCGAGTCCGCGACCACACGGCCGTCGCGCACCTCCACGCGGCGCGGCAGGGAGGCGGCCAGTTCACGGTCGTGGGTGATCACCACGACCGTGACGCCGTCCCCGTTCAGCTCCCGGAGCACCCGCATCACGGCGTCGCCGGAGGCGGTGTCCAGCGCCCCGGTGGGTTCGTCGGCCAGGAGCAGCGGCGGCGAACCCACCACGGCCCGGGCGATCGCGACCCTCTGCTTCTGCCCTCCGGAGAGCTCGTGCGGCCGGTGGTGGGCCCGGTCCGCCAACCCCACGCGTTCCAGCGCCCGCCGGGCCCGCCGCACACGGGTGCGGGCCGGGACGCCGGAGTACAGCAGGCCGTCGGCCACGTTGTCCACCGCGTACACGTTGGGTGCCAGGTGGAACTGCTGGAAGACGAACCCGATCGTCCGCGCCCGCAGCGCGGAGAGCTGGTCGTCGGTGAGCTCGCCGACGTCGTGGCCGAACACGCGCACGCGGCCGGAGGTCGGGGCGTCCAGGGTGCCGAGCAGGTTGAGCAGCGTGGACTTGCCCGACCCCGAGGGGCCGACGATCGCGAGCATCTCCCCCCGCTCGACGTTCAGGTCCACGCCGTCCAGCGCCCGAACCCCGCCCGGATAGTGGCGGCTCACCCCGGTGAACTCCACGGCGGTCATTCGGGAACCACCACCTCAGTGCCCGCGTCGACGCCGTCGCCGGTCACCTCCACGAGCCCCTCGGAGAACCAGCCGGTCTCCACCGGAACGTCCCTCACCGCTCCGTCGCCGCCCACCACGGACAGCCCGTAGCCGCCTCCGGAGAGGGCGATCAGCGCGCCGACCGGGGCGGCGAGCACGTCCTCGCGCGACTCCCCCTTGGCGCGGACCTTGACCGGCGCCTGGTCCAGGAAGCCCTCGGCGCCGTCGCCCTCCGCGTCGAGGGAGACCAGTACCTCCACGGTGGCCGAGCCTCCGCCGCCCATACCGGACTCGTCCTCATCCACCTGGGCCACGTCCCCCACGGACTCCACTTCACCGTCGACCGTCTGGCCGTCCGGCATCTCCACGGTGACCTCGTCGCCCTCGTCGACGAGGTCGCGCTCGCCCACCTTGAGGTCGATCCGAACGACACGGTGGGTGGAGGCGGTGGTGAGCAGGGGGGTCGCCGGTCCCACGCTCTCGCCCACCGCCGCCTCGTGGCCGGTCACCCGGACCGGTCCGGAGACGTACCAGATCTGGTCGGGCTCGACCGTGCCGGTAACCTCCATGCCCTCGGTGTCCCTCTGCCAGCGTTTGACCGCCTCGGCGGTCAGCCACGTGTACTCGTCGTCGACGGTGAAGCCGCCGTACCCGAGTTCGGCGAGCGCCTGCTCGAACTGGCGCACATCCGGCCCCTTGGAGCCGGGCTCCAGGGTCCGGTAGGCGGGCTTGTCCCCGCGCAGGAGGATGACGGGACGGCCGTCGATCTCCCAGGCCCGCTGCCCGGCGGAGCGCTCGGCGCCGACCTCGGGCAGCCAGGTGAGCACCCCGTCGGAGCGTGCGAAGAACGATCCCGCTCCCGCGTAACCGAGGGTGCCGTCCAGGCGCTCCTCGCGCAGCAGGGTGGTGCGTTCGACGGCGGCGGTGGCGCCGGGGGCGGTGGTCTCCTCCTCCTTGACGCCCTGGGGCCAGCCCCAGGCCGTCACCGCCGCTCCGGCGCACAGGACCACGAGGCTCAGCAGCGCCGCCGCCAGCCACAGGAATCCCCGGTTCCACCGGGGCCGACGCCGTTCGGTGTCGTCGGCCCCGTCCTCGGGGAGGAGTTCGGTGTCCGCGCTCACGAGTCGTCCTCGGGGCCGGCCTCGAGCTCCAGGCTCCGCCCGCCCTCCTCGGTGCAGGAGCTGACGGCGGCCATGTGCTCGTCGTCCTCGGGGTCGACCGGGATGGCGAGGCCCATGCCGCGCTCGGGGTCCTCGACGTCGATGCCGTTCTCCCGCAGGCACTCGGCCACCATGAGGTCGGACTCGAACTGTTCCTCCTCGGAGGGCGCGTTCTCGTCCACCGGGAGGAGCGCGTCACACTCCTCCATGGCCGCGAGCATCTCCTCGTCCGGTTCCTCCATGGCGGGGAGGGCGACCATGCCGCCGTCCGAGTCGGGGTCGGGCATGTCGAAACCGGCGTCGCGCATGCAGGCGGCGTAGTCCAGCATCGCCTCCTCCATGGTCTTCTCCTCGGTGGACTCCGGGTCCGCCGCGTCGTCGCCGCCGATGGCCCCGCAGCCGGTGAGCAGGAGCCCGGCCGCCGCCGTGGCCACGGCCGTGAGGGTCAGTGAACGCATGTGGTCCTCCAGGTTCGGGCGCCGTTTCCGCCGACGCCGCTCGTGGGTTGCACGCCACATGTCAGCGGGACCACGGTTAGCCGGTGGTTAGGGTCAGCCGGGATCCTGGGCCCCCGGTTCCCCGGCCAGGCGGGGGTTCGGCGGGGTTAACCTCGGCCTAACCGGGCGGCGGATAGTGCTGGTCAGTCGGGAACGCCGACGGCTGGAGACTGGGCGAGGGGGAAGCGTGCGCATTCTGGTGGTGGAGGACGAGCCCGACCTGGCGGAGACGGTCGCCGAGGGGCTGCGCGGTGAGGGCATGGCGGTGGACGTGTGCCACGACGGCGACACCGGGCTGGAGATGGCCACCGTGCACGACTACGACGTGGTCGTTCTGGACCGCGACCTGCCGGTGCTGCACGGGGACCAGGTGTGCCTGCGGATCGCGGAGGACCCCGGGGTGCAGGCCCGCGTGCTGATGCTCACCGCCGCCGGTGGCCTGGAGGACCGGGTGGACGGGCTCGACCTGGGTGCCGACGACTATCTGGCCAAGCCCTTCGCGTACCTGGAGCTGGTGGCGCGGGTGCGTGCGCTGGGCCGTCGGGCGCGTCCGGCCGCCCCTCCCACGCTCAGCCGGGCGGGTCTGGTGGTGGACACCACCCGGCGGACCGCCTCCCGGGACGGGCGGGCGCTCGCGCTCTCACCCAAGGAGCTGGGCGTGCTGGAGGAGCTGCTGCGCGCGGACGGGGCGCCGGTGACCGCGACCCACCTGATCGAGAAGGTGTGGGACGCCCACCTGGACCCGTTCAGCGGGGTGCTGAAGGTGGTGGTGCACGGGTTGCGCCGCAAGCTCGGTGCGCCCGCGGTGATCGAGACCGTCCCCGGCCACGGATACCGGATCTGACGTGGCTGCCGCTCCCATGGCCGTGCCACGACGCTGGCTGGACCGGTTCACCAGCCTGACCCTGCGCACGAAGCTCGCCCTCGTCTACACGGGGGTCTTCGCCCTCGGCGGGGCGCTGCTCCTCGCCGCCAACTACGCGATGGTCTCCGCGAGCCTGGAGATGCGGGGGGTGGAGCTGTCCACGACGGCGGTGATTCCCAACGGCGACCCGGCCGAGACCCTCGTCGCCCCGGCTCCGACCGTTCCCGCGCAGACCGGCGAGGCGGCACCGGTCACCGGGTGGGAGGAGACCGAGCCCCTGGCCGTCCTGGTCGACGACTACCAGGTGGGGGTGCTGTCGGACCTGCTCCTGAACTCGGTGCTGATCCTGCTGGGCGTCACCCTGCTGGCCGCGCTGGCCGGGTGGGTGATCGCGGGCGGGCCGCTCCGGCGCCTGCACCGGGTGACCGACGCCGCGCGCACCCTGTCCGAGCACGACCTGCACAGCAGGCTGGACCTGCACGGGCCGGACGACGAGTTCCGGGAACTGGGCGACACCTTCGACGGGATGCTGTCCCGGCTGGAACGGGCCTTCGACTCCCAGCGCCGGTTCGTCTCCAACGCCTCGCACGAGCTGCGCACGCCGTTGTCGGTGCAGCGTGCGGCGCTGGAGGTGCCCCTGGCACAGGACCGGGTGCCCGACGACCTGCGGCCGACCTTCCGCCGGGCGCTGGACTCGGTGGCGCGCAGTGAGGCGCTGATCAGCGGGTTGCTGTTGCTGGCCCGGTCAGATCGGGGGCTGGCGCGGACCGAGGAGGTGGACCTGGCGGAGGTGGTCCAGGGCGCGGTCGCCCAGCAGGCGGGCGCGGCCGAGGAGGAGGGGGTGGATCTGCGGTTGGACGTGGAACCCGCTCCGGTGGACGGCGATCCGGTTCTGTTGGAGCACCTGGTGCGCAACCTGGTGGAGAACGCGGTGCGCTACAACACCGCCGACGGGTGGGTGGAGGTGCGCGTGCGCACGGCGGCGGGACGCACGGTGCTCAGGGTGACCAACTCCGGGACGGAGGTGCGTGACGCGCAGGAGCTGTTCGAGCCCTTCCACCGGGGCGACGCGGCCCGGCTGCACCGGGACCGGCCCGGGAGCGGGCTCGGGCTGTCCATCGTCCGTTCGATCTCCACAGCCCATGGCGCCAAGGCCACCGCGAGGGCGCGGCCGGAGGGGGGTCTGGTGGTCACCGTGGGCTTCCCGGAGCTCTGAGTCGGGGTGCTGTTTGTCCCCCGGTCAGGGGTTCGCGGCGCCGGGTCCCCCGGTCCCGAGGCGTGGGGGTGGCGCGGTGACCTGCGGCGGGACGGTCGCGGGGACGCAACTCGGCCGTGACGAAAATACGCAACGAAAGCGGACCCCCGCCGCTGGGGCGCTCCCGGCGGCGGTCGTCGTAACGTTTCTCGACCGGTTATCCACAGGCTGGGGACGGAACCATGCCCCAGCCACCCGTGTCCCTCGTCCAGGAACACCTCAGCCGCTTGTGCTGCCCGAGCATCTGACTCCGCTCCCGCCACGCCGGGGATGGTCCCAGACGGCCGGGGTGCGTTGGTGACGCATGGACGGCGTCCACCCCGAAGCGCGCCGCACAGCCGTCTGTGGCGACTTGTACGTCGTCGCCATGTGAAGCACCCCAGGCCGCCGTGGCGGCCTGGGGGCGCTCTTCGTCGTTGGTGGGGTCAGGCCGTCATCAGCCCGAGGGCGTCGAGGTCCAGGCGTTCAGCGCGACGCGCGAGTAGGTACAGGTGTCCGGCGCTGCGGTCCTGCTCCTTGATCAGGTCGTACCCCTGGGTCTCGTAGTACTTGACCAACTCGGGGAAGTAGCAGCCACGTCGTACCCACTGGCGTCCCTGCCGAGCGGCCTGGTCGACCGCCCACAACGCGATCAAGGTCCCCGGCTTGTGCTCTCGGTAGGCCGGGTCAGTCACGGTCGTGAACAGGTAGAGGGCAGGGTCAGCCGCTTCCTCTGGGGTCCAGTCCTTCGGCGGTGAGTGCGTGGTCACCGTGGTGCATCCGACGACCCGGCCGCCATCTTCGAGAACCCACATGAACCCGGAACCGGCCTGCCCGGCGAGATCGTCGACTTCCTCGCGCCAGGACTCCAGACCGCGCTGTTCCTGCCACCCGCAGCGGGCACGGATCATCTCGGCCACACCCGTGACGTCATCCTCGGTGGCCGGTCGCATGGTGAACACGCTTCGTCCTCTCAACCAAGGAACGCCGAAGCGCTCATGTGCAGACTCAGAACCTCTAGAAGCTTCGCGTCTCGCTCCTCGACGTAGCTGTCGGCGGTCAGCCTCTCGACCGCGACCCTCAGCCCGTCCGGGTCGACCAGACCATCGAACAGAGGCGAACCCCCGGCCAGCATACGAGCGAACAGCTTCGGCGCGTGAGTAGTCAACGAATGTCCGATGACCTCAGCGAACGACTCGCGCTCCACCGGGTGAATGACGTCCTCACTCATACCGAGCGCGCCCAGGCGTCGCCGCTGCACCTGCTTCAACTCGCGCCACGCGAACGGCAACTGCTCGCCCAGTTCAACCATGGCCGGATCAGCGAACGGGTGCACCGGCCACAACCCTTCCCGCAGCAGGGGCGGGGCCGTGGTCTCCAGCGACAACAGCGTCATGGAGTTGACCAGGGCCGGGGGCGCGATGCCGTCGTCGGAGAACTCCAACGCGGACTGAGCGCGCGGTCCGACCCACGGCAGGATCTGGGCGTCGGTGATCTCGCCCAACCCCTTGTGGGGCTCTTCCGCCTGGGTGAGCGCGACCATCTCATCACCGCCCAGTCCGGTCACCACCGTGCGGGCGCCAGCCTCGGCCACCGCCCGCGCCATCTGCGTGAACGGGTAGTGCAATGGCTCCTCGGTCGGCGCGGTCACACCTCCGCGAACCCACCGGCACTCGGGCGCCAGGGGCGGGTACTTCATGGCGTCGATGACGATGTCGAGGTCAGCGAACCTCACCCGGTCGCGGAGCTCGGCGCGGCGCCGGATCTGCTGCTCCCGCCCCGGGCCGCCGATCACCAGGGTGGCTGTGGGGAACAGGCCCGGATGGCGCTCGGCCGCGCGAGTGGCCACGGTGCCCGAGTCGAACCCGCCGGTCAGGTGAAACAGGGTGCTCCCTCGGGCCCAGGGGCGGCGGTCCATTGCGGTGTCCATGGTCGCGACGAACGCGCCCAGGACGTCGGCGCCTGGCGCCAGCTCCCGGGGAGTGCGGTGCAGCGCTGGGGCGGGGTAGCTGATCCACAGGTGCCCGCCATAGTGCGCGGTCGCGCGTTCGGTGAGCCGCTGGACGCCCCGGAACAGGGTGTCGGTGCTGTACCGGGGCCGGTAGATCAACAGCCGTGCGGCCTCCTTGGGGTTGATCCCGGTGGCGTGGGCGCGCAGATCGGCCATGTCCCAGGAGCCGAACAAGGTTCGCCCGTCGTTGGCCAGGTAGAGCGGCGTGGTTCGAGCTGATCCGGCGGTCACCCGCACGGGGCGTGCGGGTTCGGCCTCCACGAGTACGAAGTCGGTCGGCCAGTGGGTGGCGGCCTCGCGCGCCTGGTCGTACTCGGCCGAGGTGAGGGTGCGGACCTCGGGGTCACAGGCCGGTCGGTTGGCGACGCGCTCCCGGACGACGATCAGGGTCCGGCGCTCGTCAGTCGCCGCCAAGTGCTCCACCATCGGGTGGGTGAAGGGTTCGATTCGGCTCCTGGTGTCCTGGGAGATGTAACACGCCCCGGACCAGCTCCAGGTGAGATTTTCGCTGTAGGGGGTCAACTGCAATCGCAACATGGAGTGCTCCGGGGCGTGCGTTGATTCAGCGGGTCAGATGGTTAGCGCTTGGTGGTGTCGTAGGTGTGCGCCGCGTCGGAGGAGCCGGAACTCTTCTTGTACTCGTGGCTCTGCTCGGGGCTCTGCACGACGTCCCGGGGCGGGGACGTGAACAGGCCGGACGGAACGTTCACTGTGGGTGGGGGCATGAAGTCGGACAACGTAGGTCTCCTTCCGTGAAACGGGGGTTCCTGCCCGAAGGGATCTACCCGCTGGACAGGGGTTCGCCGCCGAGCGGGGCGACGTTCGGACCCGCTCGCCCGAGACGGGTCTCCGGGCCCACGGGGTTCGGGGGCGAAACGGGGCTCTACGTGTAGTCACCGCACGGCTTGCCTTGGCACGGCTCACCGCACTTTTCGCAGGCGGTCCATGTCGTCCATGGCGTCTCGCTTCCTCTCTCCAGGCAGTGGTCGCCTGCTTCCCGCGTTTGCGGGGGTGGTCGGGGCCCGGCGGGTGCCGGGCCCCGGCTTCTCGTCGGTTCAGGTCGGGATGCCGATCTCGTGGGTGAGGGTTCGGCCGAGGGTTTCCAGGGTGGTCAGGCCCAGGAGGAGGGTGGAGCTGATGGCGGTGGCGGGCCATCCCCACCACCGGCGGGGTG
>NZ_LAVM01000135.1:0-8369 GCF_001083815.1 Nocardiopsis sp. SBT366
ACCCGGGGGCGATCGCCGACGTCCTGCCGCTCAGCCCCCTCCAGGAGGGTTTGCTGTTCCACCACGCCCTCGACGGGGGCGAGGCCGACGTGTACGGCATCCAGGTGCGCGTGGAACTCCTCGGCCGGATCGATACGGAACGCCTGCGCCGGGCCGCGTCCGCTCTGCTCGACCGTCACCCCAACCTGCGCGCGGGGTTCCTCCACGAGGAGCTCGACCAGCCGGTCCAGTTCGTACCCGCCGACACCGACCTCGACTGGACCCACACCGACCTCACGAAGCCGGTGGCGGGCGCCGGGACCGGTTTCCCGAACGCGGAGCCTGTGACGGACGGCGGGATGGGTTTCCCGAACGCGGGGTCCGTGAGGGACGGCGGGATCGGCCTCCCGGACTCGGGGTCCGTGGGGGACGCCGGGATCGGTTTCCCGAACGCGGAGTCCGGGGCGGGCGCCGGGGCTGGTTCCCCGAAGGCAGAGCCTGTGGCGGGCGCCGGGGCCGAGTCCCCGAACGCGGGGTCCGTGGCGGACACGGACCCCGTACCCCCGGATGCCGAGGACCGCGTGGCGGAGCGCGAGTTCGCCAGGGGGTTCGACCTCTCGGCGCCGCCACTCATCCGCTTCCACGCCCTGACCACCGGACCCGACCGCACCGTCCTCGTGGTCACCGCCCACCATGTGCTGCTCGACGGCTGGTCGCTGCCGATCCTCGCCCGCGACCTCCTGCGCCTGTACGAGGCGGACGGTGACGGCGGCGCCCTGCCCGCAGCCCCGCGCTACCGGAACCACCTGGCCTGGCTCAACGGCCGCGACCACGACGCCGCTCGCAAGGCATGGGCCGCCGCCCTGGAGGGGCTCCCGGAACCCACTCTGCTCGCGCCCGGCCGGGTTCTCGGCGCGCAGGAGCCCGGGACCGGGGACGACCCCTCCGCGCGCACCGGTTCGCCCGAGCCCGCGGCGGCCAGCGTCGAGTCCCGGCTCGGGACCGCCGACAGCCAGCGGCTTCGCGCCCTCGCCGCCGACACCGGGGTGACCGTCAACACCGTCCTCCAGGTGACATGGGCGCTGACCCTCGCCGCGCACACCGGTCGCGAGGACGTCGTCTTCGGCCAGCCCGTGTCCGGGCGCCCGCCCGAACTTCCCGGCGCCCATGACACCGTCGGCCTGTTCACCAACACGCTTCCGGTCCGGGTTCGCCTCGACCCCGCCGAACCCCTCGCCGACCTGCTCTCTCGGACCCGGGTGGACCAGGCCGACCTGCTCGACCACCAGTGGACCGGACTGGCCGAGGTCCAGCGCGCCGCCGGACACGGCACCCTCTTCGACACGCTCCTGGTCGTCGAGAACTATCCCCTCGACGAGGCCGCCGCCCGCGCCGACCACGCGGGGATCAGGGCCGGTGACATCAGGGTCCGCGACGCCACCCACTACCCGGCCACGCTCACGGTCCTGCCCGACGACGGCCCCGACCTCGACACCGTCCTTCGCCTCGACCACCTGCCCGGCGCGGTCCACGGGGCCGCCGCCCGTCAGCTGCTCGACCTGTTCACCCATCTGCTGGGCCAGGTCTGCGCCGACCCCCGGCGCACCCCGCGCGAGCTGGACCTGCTCACCCCGGCCCAGCGCACGGAACTGGCCAGCCACAACGGCACCGCGCACCCCACCACCCACAGCACGCTCAACGCGCTGCTCGCGGCGGCCGAGCGGGAGCACCAGGACCGGCCCGCCGTCGTCACCGAGGACCGTGAACTCACCTACCAGCGGTTGCACGAGGACGCCGCCCGGCTGGCCGGGCTGCTCCGCGAACACGGCGTCGGTCCGGAGTCGGTGGTCGCCGTCGCCCTGCCGCGCGGTGCCGACCTGGTCACCGCCTTCGTGGCGGTCGTACGCGCCGGGGGCGTTCTGCTCCCGCTGGACCTGGACCACCCGTCCGCGCGCCTGGCCGACATGGCCGAACGCGCCGGGGCGGTCGCCGTGGTCACGACCTCGGGGCAGCGGGCGAACCTCGCGGATCTGCCCGTCGACACCGCGCGGATCGAACTCGACGCTCCGGACACCCGGGACCGGCTCGCCGCGCTCCCGCCCCTGCCGTGGGCCCAACCGCATCCCGACCAGCTCGCCTACACGCTGTTCACCTCCGGCTCCACCGGGCGCCCCAAGGGGGTCGGGGTCTCCCACCGGGCCATCACCAACCGCATCGAGTGGACCCAGGCCGCCTACGCGCTGACCCCCGAGGACCGGGTCGCGCAGAAGACCCCCGTCGGCTTCGACGTCTCCGTGTGGGAGTTCCTCTGGCCGCTGGCCGTGGGCGCGGCCGTGGTCCCTGCGCGCCCGGACGGCCACCGCGACCCCGCCTACCTGGTCGGGTTCCTGGCGAGTCAGCGCGTGACCGTGTGCCACTTCGTCCCGGCGATGCTCCGCCTGTTCCTCGACGAACTCCCCGCGAGCGCCGGACCGGACCGTGCTTCGGTGACAGGGCCGGACCCCGCGAGTGCCGGACCCGGCCCCGCGCCGATCCCCGGGTCGGCTATGGGGCCGCTCTCCGCCTCGGCGACCACGTCGGACCCCGCGTCGGAATCAGCGTCGGTCTCCGCCTCGGCGGGCACATGGTCCTCCGGGTCGGTCTCCCCGTCGTCCTCCACGTCGGACCCCGCGTCGGAATCAGCGTCGGACCCAGCGTCGGAATCAGCGTCGGACCCAGCGTCGGTCTCCGCCTCGGCGACCACGTCGTCCTCCACCTCGTCCTCCGCGCTCCGACTGGTCATCGCCAGCGGTGAGGCCCTCGGCGGCGACCTCGCGCACGCCTTCGCCACCGCCCTGCCCGCCACCCGTCTGGAGAACCTCTACGGCCCCACCGAGGCGGCCGTCGACGTCACTTCGCACCCCGCCGCAGTCCCGGGGGCGGACTCCGCAGCCGAGCACCTCCCCGGCGGTCCGGTCCCCATCGGGCACCCCGTCTGGAACACCACCGCGCACGTGCTCGACCACGCCCTGCGCCCCGTCCCGCCCGAAGCGGTCGGGGAGCTCTACCTCGGCGGGGTCCAGCTCGCACGCGGTTACGTGGGCCGTCCCGACCTCACCGCGTCCCGATTCGTCGCCGACCCCAGCGGTCCGGCAGGGGCCCGGCTCTACCGCACCGGCGACCTCGTCCTCCGACGCGCGGACGGGGCCCTCGTCTACCTCGGACGCTCCGACGACCAGGTCAAGATCAACGGCGTCCGCGTCGAACCGGGCGAGGCCGAGTCGGTCCTGCGCGCCCTGGACGGTGTCGCCGACGCCGCCGTCACCGTCCGCACCGCCCGGGGCTCCGGTGCCACCGCCCTCGCCGGGTACGTCGTACCCGTGCCCGGACACACGCCGGACCCGGACCAGTTGCGCGCCCAGCTGGCCACCGCGCTGCCCCCGGCCCTGGTCCCCGCCACCGTCACGGTCCTGGACCGGCTGCCGTTGAGCGTCAACGGCAAGCTCGACCGGGGCGCCCTGCCCGAGCCCGTGCCCGCCGCCGCCTCGGGGCGGCCCCCGGCCACCGAGGCCGAACTCGTCCTGGCCTCCGCCGTCGCCGACCTCCTGGGCGTGGCCGGAGGTCCGGTCCCCGCCGACGCCGACTTCTTCGTCCTGGGCGGGGACAGCGTCACCTCCATCCGCCTGGTCGGCCGAGCCCGCGCCGCCGGACTGGAACTCACCGTGCGGGACGTGTTCACGCACCGAACCCCCGAGCGCCTCGCCGCGCACGCCGCGCGGAGCGCGGACCAGGAGCGGTCCGGGCCCGGCTCACCGGACCCGGCGGACCCCGGACCAGAACCCGCCCCGGCCCGGGGAGAGGAGTTCGCCGACCTCCTCGACGCGGGCGACATGGACCAGCTCCAACAGCTCTGGGACTCACGGGACTGAGCCGCCTGCGGACCCTCTCCGAAGACCTCCGGACCCTCCCCGGACCTCCGGCCACCGGACCACCTCCGGCGCATCCGGTGAAGGTCCGGGCGCACCCGCCCCAACGCCACCCACACCTGCCACACCAGCACCAACCAGAAGAGGACACCCATGAACGCCAGCGCCACGGGCCCGGGCGACATCCAGGACGTGCTCCCCCTCGCGACCCTCCAGGAGGGTCTGCTGTTCCACTCCGTCAAGGACGAGCAGCACCTGGACGTCTACACCGTCCAGAACGTCTTCGAGTTCACCCGCCGGGTCGACGCCACCGCCCTGCGCGACGCGGCGGGTACCCTCCTGCGGCGCCACCCCGCCCTGCGCGCCGGATTCATGCACGAGGGCGTCGAACGCCCCGTCCAGTTCATCCCGCGCGAGGTCCCCGTCGCCTGGCACGAGACCGACCTGTCCGACCTGCCCGCGGTGGAGGCCCGCCGCCGGTTCGAGCACATCCGCGTCGGCCAGCGCGAGCGACGCTTCGACCTCTCCCGGCCGCCGCTCATCCGGCACGTCCTGGTCCATCTGCCCGACGACCGCGACGTCCTCGTCCTCACCTTCCACCACATCGTCATGGACGGCTGGTCCGGCGAGCTCTACAACGCCGAGCTGATGGACCTGTACCTGCGTGGAGGGGACGACACCGGACTGCCCGCGCCCCGGCCCTACCGCGACTACCTGGTGTGGCTGGCGCGCCAGGACCACCAGCGCTCCGTCGACGCCTGGCGCTCCGCTCTGGAGGGCGTCGAGGAGGGCACGCTCGTCTCGGCCGCCGACGCCGGGGACACCACGATCATGCCCCGCACCGTCGACGGGGTCGTCGCCCCCGACCTGGTCGGCCGCCTCACCGCGCTGGCACGCGACACCGGGGTCACCCCCAACACGCTCTTCCTCGCGGCCTGGGGCCTGGCCCTGCGCTCCCACACCGGTGGTGACGACATCGTCTTCGGCAGCACCGTCGCCGGGCGCCCGCCCGAGATCGAGGGGGTCGACTCGATCGTCGGCGTCTTCTTCAACACCGTGCCGGTCCGTGTGCGGGTCCGTCCCGCCGAGACCGTCCGTGACCTCCTCGTCCGACTCCAGGGAGAGCAGGCCGACCTGCTCCCGCACCACCACGTGAGCCTCGCCGACATCCAGGGGGCGGTCGGCGGGCAGCGGCTCTTCGACTCGCTCTACGTGCAGCGCAACATCCCGCGCGACGACGAGCGCTACCAGAGCGTGCGCGAGCGGACCGGCCTGGAGTCGGTCACTGGCAACGACGCCACCCACTACCCGCTGACCTTCGTCGCCCAGCCCGGCGACGAACTGCGGCTCAGCCTCGCCTACCGGACCGACGTCGTCACTGCCGAGACCGCGCAGGACCTGTACGACCGGGTCGTGCGGCTGCTCGAGCAGATCGCCGCGCAGCCCGGCGCCCCGGTCGCCGACCTCAACGCGCTTTCCGCGCAGACCGCCAGCACCGCCCTCGGGCTGGGGGAGGGGGTGCGCCGCGAGCTTCCCGACACCACCCTCGCCGGGATCTTCGAGGAGTCCGCGCGTCGGGCCCCCGAGCGCACCGCCCTGGTCACCCGGGACGAGAGCCTCACCTTCGCCGAACTCGACGAACGCGCCGAACGCCTGGCCCGCCTGCTCGCGGAGCTCGGTGTGGGCCCGGAGGCCAGGGTCGCCATCGCGCTGCACCGCTCTGCCGACTGGGTGGTGACCTTGTTCGCGGTGCTCAAGCTCGGCGCCGCCTACGTGCCGTTGGATCTGGAGCACCCGGCGGCCCGGCTCGGCCATATGCTCGCCGACTCCGGCCCCTTGGTCACCGTCACCACCGCCGACGCCTCGAAGAACCTGCCCGGGGAGCGGGGTTCCAAGGCGGGCGGCGGGGACGACTCCGGTGGCCGCCGTCTCCTCCTGGACGATCCGGGTGTCCGGGCGGACCTCGCCCGGGTCGACCTCTCCCGGCCCCGGACCCCCGCCGCCCACCGGCCCGACCACCTCGCCTACGTCATCTTCACCTCGGGCTCCACCGGGCGCCCCAAGGGCGTGGAGATCCCGTACCACGGCCTGGTGAACATGCTGGTCAACCACCGCACGGAGATCTTCGACCCGGTGGTCGAGGCCCAGGGCGGACGGGTCATGCGGGTCGCCCACACCGTGTCGTTCTCCTTCGACATGTCCTGGGAGGAGCTCCTGTGGCTGATCGACGGCCACGAGGTGCACCTCATGGACGAGGAGCTGCGCCGTGACTCCGCCGCCCTGGTGGCCTACTGCGCGGACCAGGACATCGACGTCGTCAACGTGACCCCGTCCTACTGCGGGCAGCTCATCGAGGACGGCCTCCTCGGCCGGCCCGCGGACACTGACGGGGGTGGCTCGGGGGGCTCTCCCACGGACGCACCGACGGACGCGGCCAGGCACGACGGCGCCCACCGTCCGCCGCTGGTCCTGCTCGGCGGCGAGGCGGTCAGCGCCACCGTCTGGGACACCCTCCGCGAGGCCGACAACGTGCTCGGCTACAACCTGTACGGGCCCACCGAGTACACGATCAACACCCTCGGCGGCGGCACCGACGACAGCCGCACCCCCACGGTGGGGCGCCCCATCGCCAACACCGACGTCCACGTCCTCGACTCCGCCCTGCGCCCCGTCGCCCCCGGAGTCCCCGGCGAGCTGTACGTGACCGGGATCGGCCTGGCCCGGGGCTACGCCAACCGCTCCGACCTCACAGCCGAGCGGTTCGTCGCCGACCCGTACGGCCCGCCCGGATCACGCATGTACCGGACCGGCGACCTGGTCCGCTGGGACACCGAGGGGCTCATCGACTACCTCGGCCGGGCCGACGACCAGGTAAAGATCCGTGGTGTGCGCATCGAACCCGGTGAGGTGGTGGCCGCTCTGGAGGAGCACCCGGCCGTCGCGCAGGCGGCGGTGGTCGTCCGCGAGGACACCCCCGGCCTCAAGAGGCTGGCGGCCTACCTCGTCCCCGCCTCGGGCGCCGAGGTCGACACCGACGCGCTGCGCCGGGATCTCCAGGGCACCCTGCCCGACGCCATGGTGCCCTCGGCCCTGGTCACCCTGGACCGGCTCCCGCTCACCATCAACGGCAAGCTCGACCCGGCGGCCCTACCCGCCCCCGCGCACACGGGCGGCACCGGCCGCCCGCCGCGCGACGACGTCGACCGCGACCTGTGCGCCGACTTCGCCGCCGTCCTCGGCCTGAACGACGCTGCGGACGCCTCCGAGCCCGCCGCCCTCACCATCGACGACGACTTCTTCGACCTGGGCGGGCACTCGCTCCTGGCCATGCGACTGGTCGGCCGCGTCCGCAAGCGCACGGGGCAGCGGCTGCGCGCGGGCGACCTCATCGCCGCGCCCACCGTCGCCCGCCTGCGGGAGTACCTGGAGTCCCCGCGCCGCGAGGACCTCCTCGCCCCGGTGCTGCGCCTGCGGGAGGGCGGACGCAGGAGCCCGCTGTTCTGCTTCCACCCGGCGAGCGGGTTCAGCTGGTCCTACGCGGGGCTGGCCCCGCACCTGGACAAGGAGCGGCCCATCGTCGGCATCCAGTTCCCGGGCCTGCGCGAGGACGACCTGCCGCCCACCATGGACGAACTCGTGGAGCGCTACGCCCGCCTCGTCCGCACCGTCCAGCCCAACGGTCCCTACCACCTGGTCGGCTGGTCCTTCGGCGGACAGATCGCGCACGGCCTCGCCACCCTCCTCCAGGCCGAGGGGGAGAAGGTCGCCTTCCTCGGGCTGCTGGACACCTATCCCACCGACTCCGAACCCGTCCTTCGGGCGGGCGGGGCCATGCCCGAGGCCGAGGCCGAGCAGGAGGCGCTGGAGTTCCTGCTCTCCAGCTCCCAGCGCGACCTCCCCTCCTGGCTGAGAGCGCCCTACCGGCGGGAGGAGGTCGTGGAGTTCATGCGTGACAGCGACGGCGTCTGGGCCGACTTCGACTCCGACACCATCGAGCGCGTGGTCCGGGCCCGCATGTACACCAACGAGGTCATGTACCGAACCGGGTACCGCGTCTACGACGGTGACCTGCACTTCTTCTCCGCCACCGCCCAGCGTGAGCCCGACTCCGGCATCACCGCCGAGCTGTGGAAGGAGCACGTGCGCGGCGAGGTGCACGACACCCCCGTCGACCACCACCACGACGACCTCACCGGACCTGCCGCGCTCTCCGTCATCGGCCCGGTCCTCGACCGGGCCCTGAGGGGCGGGCGACCGTGACGCGGGCCGCCCGGCGAGGCGGGAGGGGAGCCTCATCCGAGAACGGGGAAGCCTCACCCGAGAGCGCCCACCGAGAGCGGGAGGGGAGCCTCACCCGAGAAAAAGCCGCCCCCGGGTTCCCAAGCCTGGTAAGGCAAGGCTAGCCTTACTCTGGGTTCGAGTCCTCCCGCCGACGGGCACGCGAGGGTTCGCACCGCGCGAAGCCTCGCACCCCAGCCCCGAACC
>NZ_LAVM01000012.1:0-87252 GCF_001083815.1 Nocardiopsis sp. SBT366
CTCCGGCGGAAGCTCAGGTGGTGTAGAAGAGACAGGCCCCGTGAGAGCGACAAGAAAGGCAGCAGTGGCGCGCCCGACAACACCACCGTCCCCGACGAGGTACGCGCCCGCCACGCCGAGCTGTGCCGTGAGCTGGACGACCACAGCTACCGGTACTACCTGGGCAACCCGATCGTCTCCGACGCCGAGTACGACCAGCTCATGCTCGAACTGCGCGGCATCGAGGAGCGCCACCCGATCCTCGTCAGCCAGGACTCGCCCACCCAGAAGGTCGGCGCGCCCATCAGCGTCGACTTCGCCGAGGTCGAGCACCTCGTCCGGATGGAGAGCCTGGGCAACGCCTTCGACTCCGAGGAGCTGTCCGCCTGGGCCGACCGCGCCTCCGCCGAGGTACCGGTCGACGCCTACCTGTGCGAACTCAAGATCGACGGCCTGGCGGTGGACCTCGTCTACGAGCGCGGACGCCTGATCCGGGCCGCGACCCGTGGCGACGGCCGGGTCGGCGAGGACATCACGCTCAACGTCCGCACCATCGGCGTGGTCCCCGAACAGCTCGACGAGAGCACCCGCCCCGCCCCCGAGCTGCTGGAGGTGCGCGGCGAGGTCTTCCTCCCGGTGGAGGACTTCGAGAAGCTCAACCAGCGCATCGCCCTCGACGGCAGCCACGCCCCGTTCGCCAACCCCCGCAACGCCGCCGCCGGTTCGCTGCGACAGAAGGATCCGAGGGTCACCGCGACCAGGCCGCTGTCGATGATCGTGCACGGCGTCGGCGCCTACACACCCGCCGAAGGGGGCGAGGGGACGGCCTTCACCAGCCAGTCGCAGGCCTACACCCTCCTCGGCGAGTGGGGGCTGCCGCTCAGCGACCGCTACAAGGTCGTGGGCACCATGGACGAGGTCCGCGAGTACGTCGCGCACTACCAGGAGCACCGGCACGATCCCGCCTACGAGATCGACGGCATCGTGGTCAAGGTGGACGACTTCTCCCTCCAGCGTCGGCTGGGCTCCACCAGTCGCGCGCCCCGGTGGGCGATCGCCTACAAGTACCCGCCGGAGGAGGTCACCACCAAGCTGGTGGACATCAAGGTGGGGGTGGGCCGCACCGGCCGCGTCACCCCGTACGGCGTGATGGAGCCGGTCCTGGTGGCCGGGTCCGAGGTCGAGTTCGCGACCCTGCACAACGCCCAGGAGGTGGCCCGCAAGGGCGTGCGCATCGGCGACACCATCGTCCTGCGCAAGGCGGGCGACGTCATCCCGGAGATCGTCGGCCCGGTGCTCGACCTGCGCGACGGCACCGAACGCGAGTTCGTCATGCCCGAGCGCTGCCCCGAGTGCGGCACCGAGCTCGGTCAGCAGAAGGAGGGCGACGTCGACCTGCGCTGCCCGAACGCCCGCTCCTGCCCGGGACAGCTGCGCGAGCGGGTGGCGTTCATCGCCGGACGACGTGCACTGGACATCGAGGCGCTGGGCTACGTCGCGGCCACCGCTCTCACGCAGCCGCTGGAGCCCGTCGAGCCCGCGCTCAGGGACGAGGGCGACCTGTTCGACCTCACCGTCGATCAGCTGCTGCCGATCCGCACGCACGTCCTGGACCCGGACACCACCGAGCCCAAGACCGATCCCAAGACCGGCGAACCCAAGGTGGTCTCCTTCTTCGCCAACATGAAGGGCGAGCCGAAGAAGACGGTCGAGAAGCTGTTC
This sequence comes from Nocardiopsis sp. SBT366, assembly GCF_001083815.1. Taxonomy (NCBI): domain Bacteria; kingdom Bacillati; phylum Actinomycetota; class Actinomycetes; order Streptosporangiales; family Nocardiopsidaceae; genus Nocardiopsis; species Nocardiopsis sp. SBT366. The sequence goes on from NZ_LAVM01000012.1 coordinate 1,702, forward strand.
GAGCAGCTGGAGGAGGCCAAGGACAAGCCGCTGTGGCGGGTTCTGGTCTCCCTGTCCATCCGCCACGTGGGCCCGCGCGCCGCCGAGGACCTGGCCCGCCACTTCCGGTCCATGGACGCGATCCGCGCCGCCTCCGAGGAGGAACTGGCGTCGGTGGACGGGGTCGGCCCGACCATCGCCCGGTCCATCCACGAGTGGTTCGCCGTGGACTGGCACGCGGAGATCGTCCGAAAGTGGGCGGCCGCGGGTGTCCGTATGGAGGACGAGGGCCAGGAGCCGGGCTCCCGGGTCCTGGAGGGCGTCACCGTGGTGGTCACCGGTTCGCTGGAGGGCTTCACGAGGGACGGCGCCAAGGAGGCCGTCGCCGAGCGCGGCGGCCGGGCCACCGCCTCGGTCTCCAAGAAGACCGGTTTCGTGGTGGTGGGGGACGCGCCCGGTTCCAAGTACGACAAGGCCGTGAAGCTCGGAGTCCCGGTGCTCGACGAGGCCGGGTTCCGGGTCCTGCTGGAGGACGGCCCCGAGGCCGCCGGGAGTCTGCGGATCAACCCTGTGGAGGAGGCTCCGGAGGGGTAGGCTCCGCCGCACACCCCTGGTACGCGCCTGGCGCGCCCAGGCGCCGTTCCGGTGCCGTGGACCTGATCGCGAGCGCCCCTTCCGGGGCGCGGGCAGGGACCCGAGACGGGTCCCTGCCCTTTGTGGCTCGCGAATCTCTTCACGGATAGTTCATGTGATGCGACAGTTGGTGACGAAACCCCGTAAGCTGTGCGACAACACCACCGGATACGGACAGAGCCCTATCCGGGATAACGGTCATCAGTCACGAGGACACCGATGAAGGACCCCATCAGTACCCGGGACATCGGTCCCCGGGTCGGGACGCCGCTGTGGCTCTACATGGCGGCAGCCACCGCCGCGGGCGCGGCGCTGCTCGCAGTGTCCAGCGTCGAACTGGGCCTCGACCAGCTGATCAACCTGGCCAGGGAACCGCTGGTCTGGGTGCTGCTGTGCATGGTGATCCTCGGTGAGCTCAGACCCATCGCCATGCCCGGCCAGGCGCCGGGCAGCGGTGCGCCCACCTCACTGCCCTTCACGTTCGCGCTGGTCATCTTCTACGGGCTCCCCGTCGCCGCCCTCATCCAGTGCGTCGCCACCGTCGTCGCCGGGGTGGCCCGGGGCCACGCGCCCCACCGCACCGCCTTCAACGGCGCCCAGTACGTCCTCTCCCTCGGCGTGGCCGACGCCGTGCTGCGCCTGACGCTCCCCGAGATCGTCACCTCCCCCTGGGTGCCAGCCGGGGGTGAACTGGTCGGGGTCGCCCTCGCCGGTGCCGCCTCGTTCCTGGTCAACCGGGTCCTGGTGCTCTGCGCGGTGGCCATGCACGAACGCGTGCCCCTGCGCCAGGTGATGTTCAAGGGCCTGGGCCAGCAGGTGTACGTGAACGCGGTCCTGCTGAGCCTGTCGCCGCTCATCGTCATCGCGATGACCCACTCGGTGCTCTACGTGCCGCTGTTCGCCTTCCCCCTCGGAGCCCTCTACTCGAGCGCCTTGCTGTTGGTGAAGCGCGACCACCAGGCCAACCACGACGAACTCACCGGACTGGCCAACCGCAAGCTCCTCACCGTCCGCGCCCGCCGCGAGGTCGACCAGGCCCACCAGCGCGGCAACCGCGTCGGCCTGCTGCTGCTCGACCTGGACCGGTTCAAGGAGGTCAACGACACCCTCGGCCACCCGACCGGCGACCGCCTCCTCCAGACCCTCGCCCGACGGCTCATCCACAGCGTGCGCCCGAGCGACCTCGTGGCCCGTCTGGGCGGCGACGAGTTCGCCATCCTCCTCCCCCAGGTGCGCGACGCCGCCACCGCCCGTGAGGTGGCCCTGCGGCTCAAGGGCGCCCTGGCCGAACCCGTACGGCTGGACGGCATGGACTTCGACCTCCAGGTCAGCACCGGTATCGCCCTGTACCCGGACGACGCCCCCGACTTCGAGCTCCTCATGCAGCGAGCCGACGTCGCCATGTACGTGGCCAAGGCCGACCGCACCGGCGTGGAGAGCTACGACCCCGGCAAGGACCGCAACTCCACCGCCCGGCTGAGCATGTACAGCGAGCTGCGCCGAGGGCTGGCCGAGGGCGCGCTGGAGATGCACTACCAGCCCAAGGTGGACCTGGCCGACGAACGGCCCGTGGGCCTGGAGGCGCTGGCCCGGTGGCGGCACCCCGTCCGCGGCCTGCTCACCCCGGACGAGTTCATGCCGGTGGTCGAGCACTCCAACCTGTTCCGGGCCTTCACCGGGCAGGTCCTTGACATCACCCTGGCCCGGGCGGCCCTGTGGCGGAACCAGGGCCAGACCCTCCCCGTGGCGATCAACCTGGGCGTGCGCGAACTCCTGGACCCGGACCTGCCCGAGACCGTCGCCGCCGCCCTGCGCGAGCACGGTGTCCCGCCGAACCAGTTGGTCCTGGAGATCAGTGAGCGCACGCTCATCGAGGACCCCGACGCCGCCACGGCGGCCGTCGGACGCCTGCGCGTCCTTGGCGTGGGGCTGACGCTGGACGACTTCGGCACAGGCCACTTCACCCTCGCCCAACTGGCCGGTCTGCCACTGGACGAGGTGAAGATCCACGAGTCCTTCACCGCCCGCCTGGTGGACGGCACGGCCAACGGTCACACGGTGGTGCGCGGGGCGATCGCCCTGGTCCGCGCCCTGGGCATGAGAGCTGTCGCCGAGGGGGTGCAGTCGCGCGAACTGGCCGAGGCCGCGCGGGACACCGGCTGCCAGTCCGCGCAGGGGCACTACTTCGCCCGGCCGATGATCGCCCGCGACGTGATGACCTGGGTGGCCGCCCACGACACCGGCACCCCCGTCTGACGCCCACGTGACCCGGGTGGGCCACGCTCTTCGGCCTTGACCGAAGGTGGCCACGGGTTGGGGCTCCGCTGAAACCGCAGCCCAGAGGGAGGCCTGACCTTTCGGGCCGTCATCTGCCCGCAGAGGCGGGAAGTGACCCGCAGTGGTGCTGATAACGTGCTCACCGCCCCATTCCCGGCGCAGTGACGGAGGCACCTCCATGCCTGGACACGAACTGGGCGTCAACGTTCAGGACGCCGCTTTCGGTGCCACTTGAAACGGAGCCCAAGCCTTCCTGCAAGGATTCGGGGTTCCATCCTGTTCGCCCGCCCCTTCGCGCGATGCTTTGTGACGTTCTCCGGTCTCGTATTGATGGTTCCCATGGTCGGCTGCTCGGTGCTCGGGCCGGAGCACACTGCGCGGGAGCCCGGTGAGCCCCCGGAGTACCGGTCGTCCGTCACTGAGATCGCCTGGACCTGGGAGCCTCCTGGGGATCTTCGTGACGTCCGTCTCCGAGAAATGGACGAGGGCATCGCCGTACTTACTGCGGACGGGGTCCACGCCCTGTCGGGGGAGTCGGGCGAGGAGCTCTGGTCATACAGAGACCGGGGGCAGTCGTTGGTGAGTGAGGTGACGGACAGCGGAGAACATGTCGTTCTGTATGACAAGGACACGTCGCGCACCACGCTGATGGAGATGGCCACCGGACGTGTTGCTCACGAGTTCGAGTCCGATCTGTCCGGTGTCGAATACACACGTGAGCACGAGCCGTTCCATCTGGAATCCGCTCTGCGGGGCATCTCGGGGGAGACCTGGATCGTGCGTTGGGAGGATTCGGTCAGCTCCTACGAACTTTCCACGGGGGAGCCGCTGTGGTCCGTGCCGAACGTGCCGGATTGTTCCGACGCGGGTCAGGTGGACAGCCTGACGGTGCAGACGGACGTGGTGGTCGCGGCCACCACCTGCTTCGAACAACCCGAGGGCGAGGAGAGCGTGGCCTGGACGGTGGGGCAGGATTTCACCTCCGAGCTGGTCGGACTCTCGCCGGACACGGGTGAGGAGCTGTGGCGCGTGGAACACTCCATCGGCCGCATGCCCCACGAATCCCTGGAACGCACCATCAGCTCGCGTCCGGGAGGACTCGTGCACATCGATTTCCACTACCGAGGTATCGGGGACTCTCTCCTCGATATCAAGGACGGAGCGGCGATCCATCTGGACACGGGTGAACTCGTCTGGACCTCCCCGGACGGAACCGGGTTGGGCGTGTGGGACACCGAGACCGGTCAGTATCGGATCGAGGATCTCTCGGGGAACGTCGAACGGGTCCTGGAGCGCCAGGTCGTGCCCATGAAGGAGAACATGGTGGTCGAGGGTCACAGAGTGGGACTGGAGGAAGGTGTCCTCTACCTGGAGGACTGGATGGAGGATGCTTCCGATCCGGAGGGGTTCGCGCGTTTCGAGGGACTCGAGGACTCCGTAGTGCTGACCTGGGACGACGCGGTAGGCCTCTCGGTCATCAACGCGATCAGTGTTCCCGGGGCCGTGGCCGTTGCGTACGTGGCCGACGGTCAGGCGGGAGTCATGGGCCTCAGGTGAGGGAGAGCGGCACCGGGACCGGCGGCGGGACAATAGGATTGTCCTGATCACCCGTCCGCCGAAGAAACGGTTCTCACCTGATGACCGCCATCACCCGTGATGAGGTCGCGCACCTCGCCCGGTTGTCGCGGCTGGCGCTCGACGAGAGCGAGCTCGACACGCTCGCCGCCCAGCTCGGTGACATCCTCACCGCCGTGGCCAAGGTGCAGGAGGTCGCCCAGGGCGACATCCCGCCGAGCTCGCACGCCCTGCCGCTGACCAACGTCTACCGCCCCGACGAGGCCCGGACCGGCCTCACCCCCGAGCAGGCCCTGGCTGGCGCCCCCGCGGTGGAGAACCAGCGCTTCCGGGTGCCGCGCATCCTTGGGGAGGAAGAGTAGATGAGCGACGTCATCGGGCTCAGCGCCGCCGACCTCGGCGCGGCCATCAAGGCGGGTGAGGTCTCCGCGGAGGAGGCCACCACCGCCTACCTCGACCGCATCGAGTCGGTCGACGGCGACATCAACGCCTTCCTGCACGTGCGCCGGGAGACCGCGCTCTCCCAGGCCCGCGACGTGGACGCCAGGCGCTCCGCCGGAGCGGACCTCGGCCCCCTCGCGGGCGTGCCGGTCGCGCACAAGGACGTGTTCACCACCAAGGACATGCCCACCACGGCCGCGTCGAAGATCCTGGAGGGCTGGCAGCCCCCCTACGACGCCACCGTCACCGAGCGCCTGCGCGAGGCCGGTCTGGTCATCCTCGGCAAGACCAACATGGACGAGTTCGCCATGGGCTCCTCCACGGAGAACTCGGCCTACCAGATCACCCGCAACCCCTGGGACACCGACCGCATCCCCGGTGGTTCCTCGGGTGGTTCGTCGGCCGCGGTGGCCGCCTTCGAGGCGCCCCTGGCCACCGGCACCGACACCGGCGGCTCCATCCGCCAGCCCGCGGCCGTGTGCGGCCTGGTCGGCGGCAAGCCCACCTACGGCGGCTCCTCCCGGTACGGGATGATCGCCTTCGCCTCGTCCCTGGACACCCCGGGCCCGTTCGCGCGCAACGTGCTGGACGCCGCCCTGCTCCAGGAGGCCTTCTCCGGCCACGACCCGCGCGACTCCACCTCGATCGACGCCCCCGTGCCGCCCGTGGTCGACGCCGCCAGGATCGGTGACGTCGAGGGCCTGCGCGTCGGCGTGGTCAAGGAACTGGACAACGAGGGCTTCCAGCCCGGCGTGCGCCAGCGCTTCCGCGAGACCGTGGAACTGCTGGAGTCCCTGGGCGCCAAGGTCGTCGAGGTCTCCTGCCCGAGCTTCGACGCCGCCCTGTCGGCCTACTACCTCATCGCGCCCAGCGAGGCCTCCTCGAACCTGGCCCGCTTCGACGCCATGCGGTACGGCCTGCGGGTGGGCGACGACGGTACGCGCAGCGCCGAGGAGGTCATGTCGCTGACCCGCGCCCAGGGCTTCGGCCCGGAGGTCAAGCGCCGGATCATGCTGGGCACCTACGCCCTGTCCAGCGGCTACTACGACGCCTACTACGGCAGCGCCCAGCAGGTGCGCACGCTGATCAAGCGCGACTTCGACGCCGCCTTCGAGAACGTGGACGTGCTGGTCTCGCCGACCACCCCGACCACCGCGTTCCCGATCGGTGAGCGCGCCGAGGACCCCATGGCCATGTACCTGGCCGACCTGTGCACGATCCCGTCCAACCTGGCCGGGAACGCGTCGCTGTCGGTGCCGTGCGGCCTGGCCCCGGAGGACGACCTCCCGGTCGGCTTCCAGATCATGGCCCCGCCGCTGGCCGACGACCGCACCTACCGGGTCGCGGCCGCCGTCGAGCGCGCCCTGAACGAGCGGGACGGCGCGCTGATCGCGCGCAGCCCCTACGCGGTCTCCTAGACCTGACGCACGACGCCCTCCGTTCCCCACTGGGGAGCGGAGGGCGTTCGCGTTCGCTGGCTAGCCGATCAGCCTCGTGACGTCCTCGTGCAGATCCTCGGGAACGTCGACGCCCCACCGCTGCCCGGCCTCCCGCGCCAGTTCGCGGCTCCAGGCCCAGCTGTTCGCCAGCGCCCGGTGGACCTCCTCCGGGGCCGCCGTCCCGGTCGTCCCGGTGTGGCGCGCCACGTCCAGGGCGGGCAGGTCCGCCTCCAGGGCCCGGCTCGGGGTGAGCCAGTGCGCGGTGGAGCCGCGCAGCAGCCGCACCAGCTTGAGCTGGGGCGGGGAGACCATCGTGGCCAGTGCCGCGTGGGCGCGGGCGGTCTCACCGCGGGCCAGAACGTGGGCGGCCATGAGCGTCCAGTTGGCCAGCTCCCCCATGAGCTGTTCGGCGGTCGGGGCCGGGTCCGGCGGGACGAACCCGGCCAGCGGGCGCACGGCCTCGGTGAGTCGGCCGGTGCGGTCCACCAGCACGGCGGTGTCGGGATCGGGCAGGTGGATCATGCCCTTCCAGGTACCGATCTCCGCGATGGCGGACCCGGGCTCGAAGTGGAACTCGCCGCGCATGAGGTCGTCGAAGACCACCGCGAGGATGCCGAAGAGGTTGGTGTAGGCCAGCCGGAGCGGGGCGAGGCGGGACACGAACTCCCGGCCGTCGAGGGCCCCGGCGTGCTCGTCGGCGACGTACACGTAGGCGTCCAGGTCGGAGAGGGCGTCCGCCTCTCCCGTGCTCCAGGACCCGTAGAGCAGGACCGCCTCCACACGGGGGTCGGCCTCGGCGACCTCGCGCAGGCGCTCGACGCGCCGTTCCAGGGCGGTGGGCGGGGTTCGGTGGTGGTCGTGCACGGATACTCCGTCGTCTCGGGGTGTTCCGGGCAGCACGAAGGCACCGCCCGGGAGGGAACCGTTCGGGCGGCGGGCCCTGGTGGGGTACTCCGCCGTCCCTAGGAGGGACGGAGCTCGGTCACCGCGATCGCGCACATGGAGGGCATTCTAGTGCCGGGGCGTGTGGCTACTCGCCGGTCCCGGCCGCCCTGCGGCGTCTGATGAGGAGAAGGGCGCCACCACTGGCGACGGCGACCAGCGCTGCGGCTACCAGGGCGAACACGGCTCCGCCCGTGACGGCCAACCCGCCGCTCTCGGACACCGAGGCCCGGTCCGCGACCGGGGAGGGACTGGGCTCGTCGGTCGGCTCCACCACGGGCGGGGTGCCGCCCGCCGCGTCCCAGGCCACCGTGGCGACCTCGGAGACGACGATCTCGCTGTCCTGGGCCGTGATGAGCGTCTGCGTGGGCTCGTCGGGGTCCTCGCCCTTGAACAGGCGGCCGATCTCCACGGCGGCCGTGGTCTCCAGCACGAGGGTCGCCTCACCCGCCCCGGCGTCGGCCGGGACGGAGAAGGCCACGGTGTCGCCGCTGCTGACCTCGTCGACGACCCGGCCGCTCCCGGCGTCCACCAGTTCCACGCCGTCGGGCGCCTCCAGCCGCACGGGGATACCCTCGGCGCTGGTCTCGACGGTGAACGCGCCGATCTCCTCACCGGCCAGGCCGGACCCCTGCCCCGGGGTGACGGTGAGCGCGGAGGCCGGTTCGTTGGCCAGTTCCTCGGCGTCGCGGACGAGGTGGTCGTAGAGGTGGGTGACGTTGCCCGCGTTGACGTTGTCGTCGAGTTCGGGACTCTGCTCCACCCGCTCCAGGTGCAGGCCGTTGCTGTAGTGCCAGATGGCGGCCTGGGTGGCGGTGAGTGCCTCGGACTCGGTCAGGCGCGCCATTCCGGCTCGCTCCTCCAGCTCCCCGACCCCGACCACCGGGTAGGAGTTGCGCAGGATCCAGGTCACCCTGCCGGGCTCGGCGAAGTCGCCCTGCCCCGGGTAGTTCTCCCACTGGTCCTCGCGGTACCGGGCCTCCTCGACCAGCCCGGTACGGAAGTCGATGCAGTACGTGGTGAGCCTCTGGTCGCTGTCGTCCAGGCGCACGTCGAAGGTGGCCGTCGTGGTGAAGGGCTCGCCTCGCATGGTGACCGAGTGGCCGTGCTCGGCGACGCCCGTGTACTGGCCGCGCACGGACCCCTGGTAGGGCGCGGGATCGGCCGCCGCCGGGACCGCGAGCCCGAACACGAGCAGGGCGGTGGTCGCGGCGGCGAGGGCCGAACGCCCTGAGGGGGAGCGGAGGGACACGTGCGTCACTTCTCTTCCTGAGGTGTTCCGCCCGGGGCGACGGGAAACAGTGCGATTCAGGTGGTGAAGGAGGGCATTGGGGGGTGGTGCGTCCGTCCGCCGAGGTTTTCACGGTACCTCGAACCGCACAACGGAGTCCTTTGTATCTGGCCGACATCAGCCATGTGCGGGATCGCATGTAAACCATTCGGCGTAATGCGCGTGGTGGGGTCGAAAAAAGGACTTCCGTTTTGTTCACGCATGACAAAGGGCCCGCCCCGCGAGTGAATCGCGAGGCGGGCCCCTGTACGGGCGGAGCGGCTACCTAGACGTCCGTGCCGGCGGCGCTGCCGCTGCGGCGCTTACGGGCCAGGTAGAGGGCGCCGCCACCGGCACCCAGCGCTGCCACACCGGCGGCCACGAGGCCGAGCAGCGCGCCACCGGTGACGGGGAGGCTGGGCTCGTCGTCCTTGCCAGGGGCGGGCTTGTCGTCCTCGGAGGGAGCGTCGGTCGGGGTGGGCTTGGGCTCCGGCTCGTCGGTCGGCTCCGGGCTCGGGCTCGGGTTCGGCTCGGGCTCCTCGGACGGCTCCGGCTCCGGCGTCGGGGTGGGCTGGTCGGCCTCGGCCCACTCCGCGGAGGCGGCGGCGTTCACGGCGACGTCGCTGTCCTCGGCGGTGATCAGGGTCTGGGTCGCCTTGTTGGGGTTCTCGCCCTTGAACAGACGACCCTGCTTGATGGTGGCGTTGGCCTCCAGGCTGAAGGACGCCTCGCCCGCCTCGGCGTCCTCGGGGACCGCGAAGCCCACCTTGTCGCCGTTCTCGACGGTGGTGACGGCCTCGCCGGACTCCAGGTCGACCAGCTGGACGCCCTCGGGGGCGGTCAGGTCGACGGGGACGGTGGCCGCGTTGGTCGAGATCTCGAACTCGCCGACGGTCTCACCGGCCTTGCCGGCGGCGCTGTTCGGGTTCACGCTCAGGGTCGGCGCGGGCTCCTGGGGGAGCTCCTCGGCGTTGGAGACGAGGTAGTCGTAGATCGCCCTGACGTTGCCCTGACCGCGGGTGAGGGTGGCGCCGTTGCTGTAGTGCCAGATGGCGGCCTGGGTGGCGGCCAGCGCCTCCTTCTCGGTGACGCGGGCGGCGTTGGCGCCCTCGGCGGCCTCGGCCAGGTCCTTGGCGCTGACCGTCGGGTAGCCCTTCTGGAGGATCCAGTGCACCTTGCCGGGCTCGGCGAAGGAACCCTTGCCCGGGTAGTTCGCCCAGCTGTCCTCCTGGTACCAGGCGCTCGAGCGGATGCCCGTCTCGATGTCGATGCAGTAGGTGATCAGCTCGCTGCCGTCCTCGAGGCGGAGCTTGAAGAGGTTGGTGCCGATCGTGCCGGCGCTCATGGTGACGGTCTCACCGGACTGGTGGTTGCCCACGTACTGGGCGCGCACGGAGCCCTCGTAGGTCTCCACGGGCTCCGCGGCGGCCGGGGCGGCCAGGCCGAAGGTCAGCAGCGCCGCGGCCGAGACCGCGAGACCCGCGCGACCGGTGCTCCGGAGGTTGGGGGAGTGCTTCACGTCGTGTCCTGTCATGAGGTGCCGCGCCACACGGCCCTGGGGAGTGCGGCGGCGGGAGGAGGAGGAGAGCGCGTCCGGGAGGGGCCGGCGCGGCTTCGGGCTTCGAGAGAGCCCGGAGGCACACGAGAAGAGGTTTGTGCCTGTCCGATATTAGCGATCTGTCGGGGTACCTCCAAGCCGAACCGGAGGGAATTCTTGGCTCGACTGCCCTGAACTGCGGCTTCTCCGCAAAAGACGGAGGGCCCGCCCCCGTGATCTCTCACGCGGACGGGCCCTCGTGCGGCTCGTTCCCTTGCCGTGCCGTCTCCGGTGTCCGGATCGACGGTGCGGCCGGGGTCACCGACTCAGGGGAGTGAACCCTCAGGCGTCGGTGTCCTCACCGTTGGCCGCCTTGCGCTTGCGGCTCAGGTACAGGGCGGCGCCACCGGCACCCAGGGCGGCCACACCGGCCGCGACCAGACCCGTGAGCGCGCCACCGGTCACCGGGAGGGTCGGGCTGTCGTCCTCCTTGGGCGGGGTCGGCTTCTCCTCGGCCGGCTCGCTGGGCTTCTCAGCGGGCTCAGAGGGGGTCTCGCTGGGCGAGGGGGTCTCGCTCGGCTCGTCGGTCGGCGGGACCGGGGTCTCGCCCTTGGCCCAGGTCGCCGAGGCCGAGGCCGTGGCGTTGGTGGGCTCACCGTCGACGGTGATCAGCGTCTGGGTGGGCTTCTTCGGGTCCTTGCCCTGGAAGAGGCGCCCGGTCTCGACGGTGGAGGTGGCCTCCAGGCTGAAGGACGCCTCGCCCGCCTCGGCGTCCTCGGGGACCGCGAAGCCGACCTTGTCGCCGTTCTCGACGGTGGTGACGGCCTCGCCGGACTCCAGGTCGACCAGCTGGACGCCCTCGGGGGCGGTCAGGTCGACGGGGATCTCGGTGGCGTTGGTCTCGATGACGAACTCACCGATGGTCCCACCGGCGGTGCCCTCGGCGGAGGAGGGGGTGACGCTCAGCGCGGCGCCGGGCTCGCGCTCGGTCTCCTCGGCGTTCTCGACGAGGTACGCGTAGACCTTCTCGACGGCCTCGCTGTTGCCCTCGCTGAGGTCCATGTCGTTGCTGAAGTGCCAGATGGCGGCCTGGGTGCCCGCCAGCGCGTCACCGTTGCTCAGGCCCTCGACACCGGCCGCCTCGCCGAGCGCGGCGGCGTCGGTGCGGGGGTAGGAGTTCTGGAGGATCCACAGGACCTTGCCGGGCTGGGCGAAGGAGCCCTCGCCCGGGTAGTTGGCCCAGTCGTCCTCCTTGTACTCGGCGTCGCGGACGATGTTGGTGCGGAAGTCGATGCAGTACGTCGTGAGGACGCTGCCGTCGGTCAGCTCCAGGTTGAAGAGGCTGGGCCGGACCTCCTCGCCGTCCATGTGGACGTTCGGGCCGTTCTCGGCGTTGCCGGTGTACCGGCCTTCGAGGGAACCCTCGTAGGTCTCGACCTCGTCGGCGGCCGCGGGGGCGGCCAGACCGAGGGCGAGGAACGCCGCGGCGCTGGCGGCGAGGCCAGCGCGTCCGGCGGTGCGGGGGAGGGAGAAGTTACTCAAGTTGTGTCCCGGTGTCTTCTAGGGGTAACCGGATGGAATCCGCCCAGGTCGATGGGGAGCCGTGTGCGGAGGGCGCGGTCGCCACGGATGGCACCCTCGAAAGTGAGGGAGGGCCGCTGAGGTGCGCCCGGCGGGCGTCACACCATGTCGGGGGCAGGGGCGCGGTGGCCGTTCGGGGCCGGGCACGGTCTTTCCGGTTGGGGCTCGATGACGCGGGAACGGGCCGCGTGCGCCGTGGGAAAGCCGACCGCCCGCTTGATACTAGCGATCGGATTCACCACTTCCAACCCGCTCCGGAGAAAATGTGACCCATAACGGGTCGGAAAAAAATCCGGCGGGGAGAAGTCGCATTATGTTCCGGTGTTATGGAACGTGAGTTCGGAGAAGAGTGAGTTCCCGGTTCTCAGTCCCGTCGCTTTCTACCCAGAACCAGGATGAGCAGGCCGGACACGACCAGCGCCCCGGCGATGACCAGCAGGCCGGACAGCCACGTGCCGGTGAGGGCCAGACCGCCCTCGGCGTTCCGGTCCTGCGCCTCCGGGGTCGGTGTGTCCTCCACCACGGGCTCGGGCGAGGGCAGCTCACGGACCTCCGGGGCCTCGGGCTCGGCCGTCTCGGGCACGGGCTCCTCGGTGGTCTCGCCCCTGGGCTCCTCGCCCCGCCAGGTGAACGTCGCGCTGGTCGAACTCGTCGCCGAACCCGGCTCGGCGGTGATCAGCGGCTGCGTCCGCACCCCCTCGCGGCCGGTGAACAGCCGCCCCTCCTCCAGGGGCACATCGCTGCCGCGCACATGGAGGGTGACCACCCCGGCCGGGACGGACGGGTCGACGTCGAGGTAGACCTCGTCCCCGTCGTGGGCCTGTGAGATCTCCTCTCCCTCCGCATCGACCAGCCACGACGCCGGGGCGCCTCGCAGCGAGAGCCGCACCGGCCCCTCGCCCGCGCTGGACACCGTGAGGGGCCCCAGCGGTTCCTCCGGGGCGACCGCCTCGGTCTGGGCGGGGGAGACCTCAACGGAAGGGGAGGTGGTCCCGCCCCCGGCGTCCGCGCTGCCCTCCACCAGGTGCGCGTAGAGGGTCATGACGTCGGGGTGGTTGGTGTCCGGGTCCAGTTCCACCCCGTCCAGCACGTTCCAGAGGGCGGCCTGGGTCGCCGCGATCGCGTGCGTCTCCTCAAGGAACAGCACCCCGGAGACGGCGCCCAGTACGGGCAGGGGCACGTTCGGGTAGGAGTTGGAGACCACCCAGTTGGCCCGGTGAGCGGGGACCGAATCCCCAGGGGTTACGGTCCACTCCGGACGGTCAGCCCATGCCGACTCCACGTAGGCGGTGCGCGGCCGCACCTCCTCGTCCACGACCAGCGCGTAGGCGCGTACGGAGTCCTCGTCGGCCACGCGCAGACTGAACAGTGCCGTGTCCACTTCGTCGCCGTCCGTGAGCACGACGGGCAGGCCCGCGACCGGATCTCGGTCAAGACGGGAGAAGTCGTCGGCCGCCGCGGGGGCGGTGGTCAGGGTGCCGATCAGCGCGGAGGCGGAAAGCAGCGCGGCGCACCGCAGCAGGATGCCGGACATGCGCGGGCGCTCCTGTTGGGACATGCGGAAGGGGTCGAACGCCCCTACCGTCGAAATCGTTTTCCTGGGCAGTAAAGACTAACCGTCCGACACCCGTCACAGCGGGAGATCATCTCTACAGCGGCCCAATCGTGTGCTCGCCGTGACATCCGTCAGCCGCACCCCACTCGGGGACGGGACCGCCGGACCTCTCAGCCTCGGTAGGCTGAGCTGGAAGGTATGTCCTCTACTGAAACGGGTTTGCGGCGATGGCCCACGCGGTGACTCCCAGCTTTGAACAGGCGCTGAACACGTACGAACCCGTGCTCGGCCTGGAGACCCACATCGAGCTGGGTACCGCCTCGAAGATGTTCTGCCCCTGCCCCACCGCCTTCGGCGCCGAGCCCAACACCCAGGTGTGCCCGGTCTGCCTCGCGTTCCCCGGCTCCCTGCCGGTGGTCAACGAGAAGGCCGTCGAGGGCGCGATCCGGCTCGGTCTGGCGCTCGACTGCTCCATCGCCCCCTGGGGCCGGTTCGCGCGGAAGAACTACTTCTACCCGGACATGCCGAAGAACTACCAGATCTCGCAGTACGACGAGCCGATCTGCGTGGACGGGCACCTCGACGTCACGGTCGACACCCCCGAGGGGCCGCGCGTGTTCCGCGTGGAGATCGAGCGCGTCCACATGGAGGAGGACACCGGCAAGTCCTCGCACGTCGGTGGTTCCACCGGCCGCATCCACGGCGCCAGCCACTCCAACGTCGACTACAACCGCGCCGGTATCCCGCTCCTGGAGATCGTCACCAAGCCGATCACCGGCACCGGTGAGCTCGCCCCGCTGGTCGCCCGCGCCTACGCCGCCGAACTGCGCGACCTGGTCCGCTCGCTCGGCATCTCCGACGTCCGCATGGAGGAGGGCTCCATGCGCTGCGACGTCAACGTCTCCATCAACGAGCGCGGCGCCGACAAGTGGGGCACCCGCAGCGAGACCAAGAACGTCAACTCCCTGCGCTCCGTCGAGCGGGCCGTCCGCTCGGAGATCGAGCGCCAGGCCGGTGTCCTCGACGCCGGAGAGCGGGTCGTGCAGGAGACCCGCCACTTCCAGGAGCACCTCGGCCGCAGCACCTCCGGCCGCTCCAAGGAGGAGGCGCAGGACTACCGCTACTTCCCGGACCCCGACCTCGTCCCGGTTGCCCCATTCGAGGGGTGGATCGAGGAGCTGCGCGCCACCCTGCCCGAACTCCCCGCCGCCCAGCGCGCCCGGGTCACGTCCGAGTGGGACCTCTCCGACACCGAGCTGCGCGACCTGGTCAACGCCGACGCGATCGGCCTGGTCGAGGCGACCGTCACCGAGGGAGCCCCCTCGGCCGAGGCCCGCAAGCTGTGGCTGAACGAGCTCTCCCGCCGCGCCACCGAGCAGGAGGTCGAACTCTCCTCCCTGCCGATCACCCCCGCGCAGGTCGCCCGGGTCATCGCGCTCGTCGCCGAGGGCACGCTCACCAACAAGCTGGCACGCCAGGTCGTCGAGGGAGTCCTCGCGGGTGAGGGCGAACCCGACGCTGTGGTGGAGGCCCGTGGCCTGAAGGTCGTCAGCGACGACGGCGCGCTCGGCGCGGCCGTCGACGAGGCCATCGCCAGCAACCCCGACGCCGCCGACAAGGTGCGCGGGGGCAAGGTGGCCGCCGCCGGCGCCCTGGTCGGCGCCGTCATGAAGGCCACCCGGGGCCAGGCCGACGCGGGCCGTGCGCGGGAGCTCATCCTGGAGAGGCTCTCCGGCCAGTAGGGGCCGGGCGGACCGCCCGTCGGCGCCGGGGTGTGAGGCAGGGCTCCTCCGTTCGGCCCGGGTGGGCGGAACCGCCGTCGGTCCCGGTTCGTTGCCCGGTGCGTGAGCGGCGTCGGGGGGACTCGGTCCCCTCGGCGCCGCTGTCGCTTCCGGCAGGGGAACACCGGGGTGACGCTCACTCAGGGTGATGGTTCTGTCGTCATCTCTCGTCCGCTCCTCAATCGCTGTGTGACCTTGGTTGCGTAGGGTGTCCACGCACGGGGGTGAGTCCGGCTCGCCGGGTCCACCCCGCCGCCGTCCGTCCCGGTCCCGGTGGGAACCGGGCGGCAACCCGCGCGCGGCACGGCGCCGCGTCCTGATGCGAGTGATCACGAGGTGGGTGCTCCATGTTCGAGGAGAGAGCGCGACGGCGGCCGGGGGCCGCCCGGGTCGCCGCGCACCCGCTGGGAGGCTGGTGATGGGAACGAGGGCACGCCGCCTGGGACTGTTCGGGTTGGGCGCGCTTTTCCTGCTCTACCTCGCGGGGACCGTCGTCCCTTCGGGAGAGGCCACGCTGACCGCGTCCCTGGGACAGTGGCCCACCGCCGTGGTGGCCGGTGTCGCGGGGGGCTCCCTGCTCTACGCCTCGCGGCGCTGGGCACGGACCGGTGCGGACCGGGAGGCCCACGTGGACGGGGCGGACGGCCCGGCCGCGCTGCGCTTCCTCGGGCTGGCCGCGCTCGCCTGGTGCGCGGGTGGTCTCACTCACGCCATCACCCGCTCCTTCAGCGGAGCGTCGGTCCTCTCACTCACCCTGGGTGACCTCTTCGCGCTCGCCGCACTGCCACTCTTCGTGATCGGCTTCACGCGGTTCGCTCCCTGGCCGGGCGGCCTGCGCACGGCGGTGCGGCACATCACCGACAGCTACGTGTGCGCCGCCGCGGTCTTCTCCGTGGTGTGGATCCTGCTCTTCTCCCCGCTCTACGAGGAGCTGGGCGAGGGGGCGGGGTTCCTCGGGTTCGCGCTGGTCTACCCGGTCGCCGACATCGTGGTGCTGTGCCTGCTCATTCCGCTGGTGTTCATGTCGCCGCACAGCACCCGTCGCGCGGTGCTGGTGGCGATCGGCGCGCTGGTCGTCATCGCGGCCTCGGACATGGTCGGCGCGGTGACGCGCCTGACCGGCCCCCCGGTGGCGGGCGGCGTCGAACAGCCGGTGCGCTTCCTCGGGTTCGCCCTGCTGGGCGCGCTGCCCTGGTTGGTGGAGCACCGGCCGGGCGCCGCGCCCCGGAGGATCACTGGCCGGGGGCTCTACCGGTTCGCCCCGGAGATCGCCGCCGTGGGCTCGGTCTTCGTGGCCACGGTCGTGCTCACCGTCGCGGCGCTGCGCCTGCCGGACGTCGCCCCCGTGCTGCCGCTGGCGGCGGGGACGGCGGTACTGGTCCTGCTGCTGCGGGTCGTCGGGATGCTGGAGGAGAACTCCACGCTCGCCCGCATGGTCCGCAACCGCGAGGGGCACTTCAACGAACTGGCCCGCAACAGCGGCGACGTCATCCTCGTCCTGGACCGCGACGGCGGTGTCCACTACATGAGCCCGGGCACGGCGGAGGCGTTCGGCTACCGGCTGGACGACGTCCTGGCGGCTCCGGTGACCACGCTCATCCACCCGGAGGACCTGGCCCGGACCAAGGCCGTCACGAACCTGTTCAGCGAGCGGTCGAGCCAGGGGGTGCACCTGCGACTGCGGGTGCGCGCCGCGGACGGCACCTGGCGGCACACGTCCTCGACGATCTCCCTCTACGAGCAGCCGGGTGAGCCCGACCGCCTGC
This sequence comes from Nocardiopsis sp. SBT366, assembly GCF_001083815.1. Classification (NCBI taxonomy): domain Bacteria; kingdom Bacillati; phylum Actinomycetota; class Actinomycetes; order Streptosporangiales; family Nocardiopsidaceae; genus Nocardiopsis; species Nocardiopsis sp. SBT366. The sequence continues at coordinate 18,478 of NZ_LAVM01000012.1, forward strand.
TGGTCACCACCAGCGACATCAGCGCCCAGGTCGCCCTCCAGGACGAGGTCGAGCACCTGACCTTCCACGACGGCGTCACGGGCCTGCCCAACCGCGCCTACCTGGAGGAGCGGGCCAGCGACGTCCTGGCGCACCGGGCGATCAGCGACGACCCCTCCGGGGACGTCGCGGTCATCTTCCTGGACCTGGACGGGTTCACGGCGGTCAACGACTCCGCCGGGCACGTGCGCGGCGACCACATGCTGGGACAGGCCGCCCGGCGCCTGCGCGGGGAGCTGAGCGCCAACGCCACGCTGGCCCGCTGGGGCGGGGACGAGTTCGCGGTCCTGGTGGAGGACGTGCCCAAGGCGCAGCGGGTCGTCGACCTCGCCGAGCGGCTGGGCAGGGTGATCGCCTCCGAGCCCTTCCAGGTGGCGGACCGGGACATCCTGCTGACCGCCAGCATCGGTGTGGCCTTCGCCGACGAGGCCACCGACAGCGGGGAGCTGCTGCGCAACGCCGACGTGGCGATGACCCGGGCCAAGGAGCGCGGCGCCGGGAACGTGGAGGTCTACGCCGCCCACATGCACGAGATGGTCGTGTCCCGGCTGGAGCTCCAGATCCGGTTGCGGCAGGCGCTGGCCAACGGCGAGTTCTTCCTGGAGTACCAACCGGTCGTCGACCTGGGCACGTCACAGGTGAACGCGGTGGAGGCGCTGGTGCGGTGGGACCGCGACGGCGAGGCGGTGGGCCCGGGCGAGTTCCTGGGCGCCGCCGAGGAGTCGGGTCTGATCGTGCCGCTCGGCGAGTGGATACTGCGAGAGGCCTGCGAGAAGGTCGCCGTGTGGCGGGTCTCCGACTGGGACATCGGCCTGTCCGTGAACCTGTCCGTGAAGCAGGTGCTGTCGCCGAGGTTCGTGGAGACGGTCGCGGGTGTGCTCGCCGAGACCGGTCTGCCCGCGGAGGTGCTGACCCTGGAGGTGGACGAGGAGGTCCTCCTCGACGACCGGGGCGACGCCGTGGCACGCCTTGGCGAACTCCGCGAGCTCGGGGTGCGCCTGGCCATCGACGACTACGGCATGGGCTACGCCTCGCTGGCGCACCTGCGCGAGCTGAGTGTGGACGCGATCAAGATCGACCCGTCGTTCATCGCGGACCTGGGGCGCGACGACACGGTCACCCTGCTCACGCACACGATCATCCAGCTCGGCCGCGACCTCGGCGTCCAGGTGGTCGCCGAGGGCATCGAGCGCCCCGAGCAGCTGGAGCAGCTGCGGGTGATGGGCTGCGACCACGGTCAGGGCTTCCTCGTCGCCCGCCCCATGCCCGCGAGCGGTGTGGAGTCCCTGGTGGGCGGGGAGGCAGGAGCCAACCTGTAGCCGCCCGAAATCGGGCGACCTGGGATGTTAAGTCCGACTTACGAATGATGTTTCGAGCTCCTGTCGCGTGTTCTGCGTTACACGCGACAGGGGCTTTCTCATTGTCCTCGCAGGTCAGGGCAGTGGTGCCGGTTCTCGCTCGGCCGCATTCTGACATTTCTGTCTCAGATAATGAGACAAACTTCAGTTCTGGTTGACGCGCGACCGTTCCGTCGGCCAATGTTGTCAACGTGCAGAACAACTCCCTGATTCTCGTACTTGGTCGGCGCGCAGCCCACTGAGTTTGCTCTGCTGCGCGCCACCCCTCGACCGCCACCCGGCGGTGGGGGTTTTTTTATTGCCGCACCAGGTCGAGAACCGGCAACCACCACCCCCAGAGCCGCAGCACCGCTCTGGACCCTCGCTGAAGGATCTTGAGATGACCGAGCAGATGACCGGCGCCCAATCGCTGATCAGGTCGCTGGAGCACGTCGGCGTTGACACTGTCTTCGGGATTCCCGGCGGCGCCATCCTCCCGGCCTACGACCCGCTCTACGACTCGGTGAAGGTGCGCCACATCCTGATGCGCCACGAGCAGGGCGCGGGGCACGCGGCCGAGGGCTACGCCTATGCCACCGGCCGACCCGGGGTGTGTATGGCCACCAGCGGGCCCGGGGCCACCAACCTCGTCACGCCACTGGCCGACGCCCACATGGACTCGGTCCCGATGGTCGCCATCACCGGGCAGGTCGCCGCCCCGATGATCGGCACCGACGCCTTCCAGGAAGCCGACATCTGCGGCATCACGATGCCGATCACCAAGCACAACTTCCTGGTCAAGGACGTTCGCGACATCCCCCGCACCATCGCCGAGGCCTTCCACATCGCCTCCAGCGGCCGCCCCGGCCCGGTGCTCGTCGACATCTCCAAGGACGCCCTCCAGAACAGCGCCGACTTCGTCTGGCCCGAGCGCCTGGACCTGCCCGGCTACCGCCCGGTCACCAAGCCCCACGGCAAGCAGGTCCGCGAGGCCGCCCGGCTGATCGCCGACGCCAAGCGCCCGGTCCTCTACGTGGGCGGTGGCGTCCTGCGCGCCGGGGCCTCCGCCGAACTGCGCGTCCTCGCCGAACTCACCGGCGTCCCCGTCGTCACCACGCTGATGGCCCGGGGCGTCTTCCCCGACAGCCACCCGCTGTACGTGGGCATGCCCGGCATGCACGGCGACGTCACCGCCGTCGGCGCCCTCCAGAAGGCCGACCTGATCGTCGCCCTCGGCGCCCGTTTCGACGACCGCGTCACCGGCCGCCTGGACAGCTTCGCGCCCGACGCGAAGATCGTCCACGCCGACATCGACCCGGCCGAGATCTCCAAGAACCGCCACGCGGACGTGCCCATCGTCGGTGACTGCCGCGAGGTCCTCGCCGACCTCGTCGTCGCCGTCCGCGCCGACCAGGAGAAGGGCCGCCAGGGCGACTACGAGGCCTGGTGGCACCGGCTCAAGCAGCTGCGCACCACCTACCCCAAGGGCTTCGACGCCCCCACCGACGGCAGCCTGTCACCCCAGGCGGTCATCCAGCGCCTGGGACAGGTCGTCGGCCCCGAGGCCACCTACGTCGCGGGCGTCGGTCAGCACCAGATGTGGGCCGCGCAGTTCATCGACTACGAGCGCCCGGGGGCCTTCGTCAACTCCGGCGGACTCGGCACCATGGGCTTCTCCGTCCCGGCCGCCCTGGGCGCGAAGGTCGGCGACCCGGACCGCGTGGTCTGGTCGGTGGACGGCGACGGCTGCTTCCAGATGACCAACCAGGAGCTGGCCACCTGCGCGATCGAGGGCATCCCGATCAAGGTCGCCGTGGTCAACAACGGCAACCTGGGCATGGTCCGCCAGTGGCAGACCCTGTACTACGAGGGCCGCTACTCCAACACCGACCTCCAGACCTCGCCGCTGGACGAGAAGGTCCGCATCCCGGACTTCGTCCGCCTGGCCGAGGCCTACGGCTGCGTGGGCCTGCGGTGCGAGCGCCCCGAGGACATCGACGCGACCATCGAGAAGGCGATGTCGATCAACGACCGTCCCGTGGTCGTCGACTTCACCGTCAACCACGACGCCATGGTCTGGCCCATGGTCGGCCCCGGCGTCAGCAACGACAACATCCAGTACGCGCGCGACATGGCGCCCAACTGGGAACACCAGGACTAGGAGTAGGGCCGAACCACCATGAGCCGTCACACGCTTTCCGTTCTGGTCGAGGACACCCCGGGCATCCTGGCCCGGGCCTCCGCCCTCTTCTCCCGTCGTGGGTTCAACATCGACTCGCTCAGTGTGAGCACCACTGAGTACACCGGACTGTCCCGGATGACGATCGCGGTCAACTGCGACCTCCACCCCTTGGAGCAGGTGACCAAACAGCTCAACAAGCTGGTCAACGTCGTCAAGATCGTGGAGATGGACACCACCGCGTCGGTGCAGCGCGAGCTGCTCCTGGTCAAGGTCAAGGCCGACGCGTCAAGCCGCACCCATGTGCTTCAGACGGCCGAGCTGTTCCGCGCGCACGTCGTGGACGTCAGCCCGGACGTCGTCGTCATCGAGGCCACCGGCGACCCCGAGAAGCTCGATGCCCTGGTCAGGAACCTGGAACCCTTCGGGATCCGGGAACTCGTGAAGTCAGGGCTGGTCGCCCTGGGACGGGGTCCCCGTTCGATCACCGACCGCTCCCTGAGGGCGGTCGACCGCAGCGCCTGAGCCGTCAACCGGCGAACAGGCACCCGGCGGAGCTCGAACTGAAAGGCTGTCCGGACACGGCCGGACGGCTCACCCCGCCCCCAAAGAACGTGAGAAACAAGGAGCAACCCCAAGTGGCAGCACAGATGTACTACGACGACGCCGCCGACCTCGCGCTCATCCAGAGCAAGAAGGTCGCCGTGATCGGTTACGGCAGCCAGGGCCACGCGCACGCGCTGTCGCTGCGGGACTCGGGCGTGGACGTCCGGGTCGGTCTGGCCGAGGGCTCCAAGAGCCGCGCCAAGGCCGAGGAGGAGGGCCTGCGGGTCGTCAGCCCCGCGGAGGCCACCCGCGAGGCCGACGTCATCATGATCCTGGTCCCGGACCACATCCACCGTGACCTGTACGCCCAGGAGATCGAGCCCAACCTGGAGGCGGGCAACGCCCTCTTCTTCGGGCACGGCTTCAGCATCCGCTACGGCCTGATCAAGGCCCCCGAGGGCGTCGACGTCGCCATGGTCGCCCCCAAGGGCCCGGGCCACCTGGTCCGCCGCCAGTACGAGGCCGGGCGCGGCGTGCCCTGCCTGGTCGCGGTCGAGAAGGACGCCAGCGGGCAGGCCTGGGACCTGGCGCTGTCGTGGGCCAAGGGCATCGGCGGCACCAAGGCCGGTGTCATCCGGACCACCTTCACCGAGGAGACCGAGACCGACCTCTTCGGTGAGCAGGCCGTCCTGTGCGGTGGCACCGAGGAGCTGGTCAAGGCCGGTTTCGCCACCCTGGTCGAGGCGGGCTACCAGCCGGAGATCGCCTACTTCGAGTGCCTGCACGAGCTCAAGCTGATCGTCGACCTCATGTACGAGGGCGGCATCTCCAAGATGAACTGGTCCGTCTCGGACAACGCCGAGTACGGCGGCTACACCCGCGGCCCGCGCCTCGTCACCGAGCAGACCCGCGAGGAGATGCGCAAGATCCTGGGCGAGATCCAGGACGGCACGTACGCCAAGGAGCTCATGGACGAGTTCGACGCCGGTCAGCCGACCTTCGGCAAGCGCCGTGAGGCCGAGCAGAACGAGCAGATCGAGAAGGTGGGCGCCGAACTGCGTCCGCTGATGAGCTGGCTCAAGGGGTAACAGCGCCTCTCGTAACTCGAAATCCCCACCGGGGGCGGGGCGGTCGCTCCGCCCCCGGTGGCGTTCGCGGGGGAGGGTGACTCTTCTTTCGTCGGCGGTTCCCCCATCCGCCCGACGGGCTTCCCTACCCCGCTAGTAGACTTTGGACCGGCCGTCACACCCGATTCGGGCAGCGCCTCCACCTGCGCGATCGGGTCGCACCACCCGAAAAGGAACAGTTGTGACCAAACCCGTCGTACTCGTCGCGGAAAAGCTTTCGCCTGCCGGAATCGCGCTTCTCGAGGAAGACTTCGAAGTACGCCATGTGGACGGTGCCGACCGGTCCCAGCTGCTTCCCGCCCTGTCCGGCGTCGACGCCCTGATCGTGCGCAGCGCCACGCAGGTCGACGCCGAGGCCGTCGCCGCGGCCAACCGCCTCCAGGTCGTCGCCCGCGCCGGTGTCGGCCTGGACAACGTGGACGTGGACGCCGCCACCAAGGCCGGCGTCCTGGTGGTCAACGCCCCCACCTCCAACATCATCAGCGCCGCCGAGCAGGCCATCAACCTGCTGCTCGCCAGCGCCCGCAACACCGCCCCCGCCCACAACGCGCTCATCAACGGTGAGTGGAAGCGGTCCAAGTACACGGGTGTGGAGCTCTACGAGAAGGTCGTCGGCGTGGTCGGCCTCGGCCGGATCGGCGCCCTGGTCGCCCAGCGCCTGCTGGCCTTCGGCACCCGGGTCATCGCCTTCGACCCCTTCGTGCAGCCCGCCCGCGCCGCCCAGATCGGCGTGGAGATGGTGACCCTGGACGAGCTGCTGGAGCGCTCGGACTTCATCACCATCCACCTGCCCAAGAACAAGGACACGGTGGGCCTGATCGGCGACGAGGCGCTGAGCAAGGTCAAGCCCTCCGTACGGGTCATCAACGCCGCGCGCGGCGGCATCCTCGACGAGGAGGCCCTGTACCGGGCGCTCAAGGACGGTCGCGTGGCCGGTGCGGGCATCGACGTGTTCGCCAAGGAGCCCACCACGGACAGCCCGCTGTTCGAGTTCGAGAACGTCGTGGTCGCCCCGCACCTGGGTGCGAGCACCGCCGAGGCGCAGGAGAAGGCGGGCACCCAGGTGGCCCGCTCGGTGAAGCTGGCGCTGTCCGGGGAGTTCGTTCCGGACGCGGTGAACGTGCAGGGCACCGGGGTCGCGGAGGAGATCAAGCCGGGTCTGCCGCTCACCGAGAAGCTCGGCCGGGTGTTCACCTCGCTGGCCGGGGCGCTCGCCGCGAGGATCGACGTCGAGGTGCGCGGTGAGATCGCCCAGCACGACGTCAAGGTCCTGGAGCTGGCCGCCCTCAAGGGCGTGTTCACCGACGTGGTCGAGGACACCGTGACCTTCGTGAACGCGCCGCTGCTCGCCAAGGAGCGCGGTGTCGAGGTCAACCTGGTCACCAGCGACGACAGCACCGACTGGCGCAACCTGATCTCCGTGCGCGGTGTGCTGGCGGACGGGACCCTGGTCTCGGTCTCGGGCACGCTGACCGGTCCCCGCCAGTCCGAGAAGCTGGTGGAGATCAACAACTACACGATGGAGATCGGCCTCGACGAGCACATGGTGTTCCTCTCCTACGAGGACCGCCCGGGCATCGTCGGCAAGGTCGGCGCGCTGCTCGGCGACGCCGAGGTCAACATCGCGGGCATGCAGGTCATCCGGGACCAGGAGGGCGGCAAGGCGCTGATCGCCCTGACCGTGGACTCCGCCGTGCCGGACGAGATCCTGACGTCGATCGCCGCGGAGATCGACGCCGAGATCGCCCGCCAGATCGACCTGGAGGACTGACCGGAACCGGTCAGTACGGGGGCCGTTCCGCCCCGGATGTCGACATCCGATATCCGTGCGGAACGGTCCCTTTTTCATGTCGCATGAATTTCCCATTTATGCCTCTATGAGGATTGATTTTGTCCTTTGTAATTCGATCCAAAGAGTGCGTCTGTGGTTGGCAAACATCGTGACACCCCCGCCAGCCTGGTTCTTCGTCTCCGTGGTGCGGATGTAAGCGTGGCCAAGGGTCGGCTGCGGGTGGTCATTCCTCGTCGGTCGGTTCTCGGGAAATCCGGTGTTCCGCGCGAATGGGGTTCGAATTGCGTTTTCTGCGGCGGCGTCTCGTTCTCATGTCCGTTCTTTCGGTGCTCGCGGTCTCCGCGGCACTCGGATCGCTGTTCTTCATGGGGTTGGTCGACCTCTGGTCGGCCGTGCAGATCACGGTCCTGGCCGGGCTCACCGGCCTGATCGCGCTGCTCGTGGTCCAGACACGGCGGACCGCCGCCCAGATCCGCCAGCTCCGTCGGGGCCTCGACCGGCAGGTGCGCGAGGTGGCCGAGATCGCGGGCGAGAACAGGGCCGAGATGTTCGGCCGTGCCGACGACCTGACCGACCGCCTGGACTCGGTGGCCGAGTCCGTGTCCGAGCTGCGCACGGAGATGAGCGGTCGGCTGTCCGAGGTACAGGTGATCAAGACCGCCCCCGTGCACAGCCGGGCGGTGTCGTGAGGGAAGGGGCCCTGACCGAGGCCCTCCGGGGGCGCGGGGCGGGGCGCCTGCTGCTGTGCCACATCGGTGAGGGAACCGACCCGGGCCCCGTCCGGCCCGGGGACGGGTTGGAGGTCGTCGACCTCCGGAAGGCGGACGGGCGCGAGTTCGACGGACCGGTCGAACGCGTCGTGGTCCTCGCGGCCACCACGGCGGACCTGCGTGCGGCGGTCCCGCTGAGCGCGGGACTGCCCTCGGCCGCCGACCTTCGGGTGGTGGTCGCCGCCTCGGCCCGGCACACCGGCCCGCCCATGCCCACCCCACCGGGCCTGGGGCAGTGGGAGGGCCTGCTCCACTTCCAGGTGGGCCGCCTGCAGGGCCGGGGGTGGTCGTGCTCGTTCGCGTTCACCGATCCGGTCGACTCGGGGGCGGTCCTGCGGGCGGTCGCGCAGGCGATGGTGGGTGGTCGGCGCGGCCAGGCCGCGCCGCGGAGGGAGGACCCGGACGTGGTTCCGGCCACGGGCCCCACCTGGGCCGTACTGGGACGTCCCGGCGCGCTGTCGGCCCGCCCGACGATCCGGGAGCTGTCGGTGGACGACGTTCCGGTGGTGGACGAGCGGGTGGTGAACCCGATGGGTTTCACCCGGGGCTCCACCTCCCGTGTGGGCCGGTTGGTCTCGCGTGGCGGGCGTTGGGTGCTGGTCGCCGGAAACGGTGTGCGTTGGCGGGTGCCGGAGGACGGCTCCGTCTCGGACGTGGACGTGGCGGGTCTGCGTGACCTGCGCGCGGTGCGTGTCGAGTGGGGTCGGCACAGCGGTCCGTTGGCGGCGGTCCGCGCGGTGGCGGGCCTGGCAGTCGCGGGGATTCCGCTGGTGAGCGGCCCGGTGCCCGGATGGGCGCGGTGCCTGGGCGCGGAACTCTCGGACCTGCTCACCTCCGTGGAGGAACGGTTGATGGTGGACCCGCAGGCGCGGGAGGAGCACAGTGTCCGGTTGCGGCGGGCGGCGTTGCGGGTGCACGGGGCGCACGGTCGGGCCCGTCTTCTCGCCGAGTCGCGGGGTCTGCCGATGCCGTTGGAGCCCTCGGTGTCGGTGGTGCTGTGCACGCGGCGACCGGAGATGGTGGGGTTCGCGCTGCGGCAGGTGGCCCGTCAACGGGGCGTGGAGGTGGAGGTCGTGCTCGCGCTGCACGGGTTCTCGGCGGACGTTCCGGGTGTGGCGGAGGCGGTCGCGGATTACCGGAGGGGCGGCCGTTCGCTCGTGGTCTGGGAGCCGCCGGAGGACCTCGTCTTCGGTTCGGTGCTGAACGGGGCGATCGCGAGGGCCAGCGGAACCCTGGTGGCGAAGATGGACGACGACGACTGGTACGGGCCGCAGCACCTGTCCGACCTGTTGGAGGCCCGCCGCTACTCCGGGGCCGACCTCGTCGGGAGCATCGTCTCCTTCGCGTACCTGGAATCCCTCGACCGCACGGTGCGCCTGGCGGGCAAGACCGACGCCCTGTGGCACAGGGCCGCCGGGGGCACCCTGATGACGGACCGCAGAACGCTGGAGGAGGCGGGCGGGTTCGCCCGGGTGTCGACCGCTGAGGACACGCACCTGCTGGTGGCGATCGAGCGGATGGGCGGCCGTGTCCACCGGGGGCACGGCTGCAACTACGTACTGCGGCGCAAGGCGGACGGCCACACCTGGGGCGTCGGCGCGGGCTACTTCCTGCGGCTGAGCAGCGAACGGCAGCTTCCGGGGTGGCGGCCCAGCGCCCTGCTGGAACCGGATCCGGAGGACCTGCCGACCACCGTCCTGGCCGGGACCTGGACGGATCTCGCCGAGTCGGAGGAGGAGCGGATCCGCTTCGCGGGGACGACCCGGTGATCGAGGCACTGTTGACCCGCGCGCGACGGGCGCACGGGGCGCGGACGGTCCTGATCGCCCACACGGGCCCGGGCGCGGCCGCGACCGCGGCGACGCTGGCCGGGGAGACCGGGGGCCGCCTCGTCGACCTGGGCCGGGGCGGAGGTGCCAGGGGCGGACGGACGAGGCCCCCGGTCGACCTGCTCGTACTCGTCGCCGTGACCGCCGCCGACCTGCGCGCCGCCGTCCCGCGGGCCGAGCGGCTGCCCGCCGCGACCGGGTTCGGTATCGCGGTCCGGGGCACGGCGCCGCGCCAGTCCCCGCCGATGCCCGCCCCGCCGGGGCTGGGGGAGTGGTCCGGTCTGCTGTACTCGCGGACACGACGACTGCCGGACCGGGGCTGGATGTGGGAGTTCTCCTTCGTCGACCCGGTCGAGGCGGCACTGGTGCTGGAGGCCGTCGCCCGGGGACTGGCGGGCAATCGGCGCGGGCCCGGCTGGGCCACGCCGACCAGTGCGGGGAACCGGTCGGCGACCGACCCGTCCTGGCTGCGCCTGGGCGGACGGGGGGCGGTGTCCCGGGCGGCCGGGGCCACCCGTCTCTCGGTGGACGACGTTCCGGCGGTGGACGAGCGGGTCGTGAACCCGACGGGTTTCACCCGGACCTCCACTCCGCGTGTGGGCCGGTTGGTCTCGCGCGGCGGGCGTTGGGTGCTGGTCGCCGGGAACGGTGTGCGTTGGCGGGTGCCGGAGGACGGCGCGGTGTCGGACGTGGACGTGGCGGGTCTGCGCGACCTGCGTGGGGTGCGGGTGGGGTGGGGTCGGCACAGCGGTCCGTTGGCGGCGGTGCGCGCGGTGGCCGGCCTGGCTGCCGCGGGGATCCCGCTCGTGGGTTCCCGCCCGCCGCTCTGGGCGCGTCCCCTGGGGGAGGAGCTGCACGCCCTGCTCGCGCACTCGCCCGAGGAGGAACTGGCCGACGAGCTCTTCCGCGAGGAGCACAGCGTCCGGTTGCGGCGGGCGGCGCTGCGGGTGCACGGGGCGCACGGTCGGGCCCGCCTCCTCGCCGAGTCGGGCGGTCCTCCGGTTCCGGCGGAGCCCTCGGTGTCGGTCGTGCTCTGCACGCGGCGACCGGAGATGGTGGGGTTCGCGCTGCGGCAGGTGGCCCGCCAGCGGGGCGTGGAGGTGCAGGTCGTGCTCGCGCTGCACGGGTTCGAGGTCGACGCTCCGGGGGTCGCGGCCGCGATCGCGGAGTACCGGAGGGGCGGCCGGTCCCTGCTGGTCTGGGAACCACCGGGCGACCTGGTCTTCGGTTCGGTGCTGAACGGGGCGGTGGCCCGGACCAGCGGAACCCTGGTGGCGAAGATGGACGACGACGACTGGTACGGGCCGGAGCACCTGTCGGACCTCGTGCTGGCGCGCCGCTACTCGGGCGCCGAACTGGTGGGATGCGCGGCCGAGTACCACCACCTGGAGCACCTCGGCCTGACCGTGCGGCGCCTGGTCCCGTCCGAGGCCTTCGCCGAACACGTCACCGGCGCCTCGATCCTCACCGACCGCACCACCCTGGAGGAGGTGGGCGGCTTCCGACCCCTGCCGGTCGACGAGGACGCCGGGCTCCTCGACGACGTGCGGGACGCGGGCGGTTCCACCTACCGGACCCACGGCCTGGGATGCGTCATCCGGCGCAGGGGAACCGGCCACACCTGGAGCGAGACCTCCGGCTACTTCCTGCGCGAACCCCTGCGCCAGTGGCGCGGCTGGCGTCCCAGCGCACTGCTGGAGTCCAGCCCGGAGGACGCCCCGGCACCGACGACCGAGACGACCACACCCGACTCTCCGACAACTGGGAGCGACCGATGACGCTTGTCCAGGGCGGTCCGGCGGAGGCGCCGTCGACGCCCCGTCCGTTCATCCGCCGCAACGACTACTCGGTGCTGGAACCGCCACCGCTGGGGGAGTGGGAGCCGGACCTGTCGGTGTGCGTGGTCGTCCCGACCTACGGCGGGCAGGAGAAGCTCGACCTGACCCTGGCGTCGATGGCCGCGCAGAGCTATCCGTCCGCTCTGACGGAGGTCGTGGTGGTGGACGACGGCAGTGATCCGGCGTTGCGGCTGCCGCCGATCCGCCCCGAGCACACCCGGATCGTGCCCAACGAGCCCGGCGGGTGGGCGCGCGGGCACGCGCTGAACACCGGCGCGGCCGCCACTGACGCGGACGTGCTGCTGTTCTTCGACGCGGACATGATCGCCTTCCGCGAGCACCTCGAGGCGCAGATGCGCTGGCACCACCTGGCCGACTACGTCGCGGTCACCGGTCATCTGCGCTGTGTCGAACACACACCCGGGACCCTGTTCCCGGCGGCCGTCCTCGACGCGGTCCGCCGGGGCGAACCCGAGGCGCTGGTGGCCGGTCCGGGTGAGGAACTGGTCTGGCTGCGGCGTGCCTACAAGCGCACGGACCTCCTGCGCGAGGTCGGCCACCAGGGCTTCCACTACTTCATCGGCGGGACCGGATCGGTGCGCCGAGCCTTCTTCGAGGAGTCGGGCGGGGCCGCGTCCGCGCTCGTCCTGGGAGAGGACACCCACCTCGGATACCGGTTCGCGCAGAACGGGGCGGTCTTCGTGCCCGAACTGGAGGCTGGTAGCTGGCACCTGGGACTCCCGCAGATGGAGGCCCGCCGGGAGGAGGGGGGCCGGTTCCGCCGCCCCTTCGTCGGATCCCGGCTCCCGCTCGCCGAAGAGCGACGGGCCCTGAGGGGACGCCAGTGGGAGGTGCCGCTGGTCGACGCGGTGGTCGAGACCGAAGGGGCGGGGTTCGACGAGGTGGCCCAGACGGTGGACGCGCTGCTGGCCGGTGACGTGGCCGACGTCCGGGTCACGTTGGTGGGGCGGTGGTCCCGAGTGACGCCGGGGCGGCACCGGGTCCTGGACGATCCGGACCTGGACGTGCGACTGCTCCACGAGCACTACCGGTGCGAACCGAGGGTGCGTCTGGCCGAGTCGGAGCCGGTGGTCGACCCCGACGTCCCCTTCGTGCTGCGGGCCGTCCCAGGGCAGCCCATGGCCCCGCACGCCCTGAACCACATGATCGGGCTGGCCGACGAGACCCACTCGGGGCTGGTGCGCGCCACGGGGCCCGGTGACGACCTGGGCGGCCCCCGGCTGGAACGCGTGGCGGCCCTGGCCCGCGCACGGCGGCTGCGGGTGGCGGAGGAGGACCTGGACGACCTGGTGGACCGGGTGGCCGGAGTGCACTGGATCGACGGCGACGCGGTGTTGTCCACGCAGGAGGAACCGTCGGAGGCACCCCCCGTGAAGGCGGTGGCGGAGCCCCCGGGGGACTGGCGGGAACGGTTGGAGCAGGCCCAGGCGCGGGCGGAGTCGGAGCGGGTCCGAGCCGAGCGGTTGGAGAGCCGGTTCCGCTGGTTGACCAGGAGCCGAACCGGTCGGCTCCTGTACCGGATCATCGGTTGAGGACGTGGGACGGGACATGGTGAACGAGGGCGTGCGCGGCGCGGGGACCGGTTCCGGAACCGCGCGAGGAGGGACCCGGGAGGGAAGGCCCCGGGTGGTCCGCAACGACTACTCGGTGCTGGAACCGCCGCCCCTGAGGGAGTGGGAGCCGGACCTGTCGGTGTGCGTGGTCGTCCCGGCGTACGGCGGGCAGGAGAAGCTCGACCTGGCGCTGGCCGCACTGAGCGCGCAGAGCTATCCGTCCGCCCTGACGGAGGTCGTGGTGGTGGACGACGGCAGCGAGCCCGCGCTGCGGCTGCCGACCGTGCGTCCCGAGCACACCCGGCTGGTCGTCGCGCCCGAGCACGGGTGGGGCCCCGGGCACGCGGTCGGCGTGGGGGTGGAGGCCACACGGGCGTCGGTCGTGATGCGGCTGGACGCGGACGTGGTGGTCGGCCGCGAGCACGTCGAGGCGCAGATGCGCTGGCACCACCTGGCCGACTACCTCGTCGTCATGGGCGGGGTCGAGTTCGGTGACCCCGACCCCGGGCTGACCCCCGCCGAGGTGTACGAACTCGTGCGCTCGGGGAGGCACGCGGACCTCACGGGCGCGGGCACGGACAGCATGGAGTGGATCACCGAGGTCCTGGAACGCACCGACGGGCTGCGTGACGCGGGGCACCGGGCCTGGCAGATCTTCACCGGGGCCACCGCCTCCCTGCCTCGCACGCTGTACTCGACCGCCGGAGGGTCGGCGGCCGACCTGGTGATGGGCGAGGACAGCGAACTCGGCTACCGGCTCTCCCAGCGGGGCGCGGTTTTCGTCCCCGAGCCCCTGGCCACCGGTCTGCACCTGGGGAGGCCGACGACGGAGGAGCGCGGGGCGGAGGCGGCGCGCTTCCGGCGGCCGTTCATGGAGAACCGGGTACCCCGGCTGAACTCGCGTCGTGTGGCACCCAAGCGGTCCTGGCAGGTGCCGTTCGTCGACGTGGAGATCGACACCGTGGGTCGCGCGTTCGAGGACGTCACCGCGACGGTGGACGCCCTGTTGGCCGGTGACGCGGTCGACGTCCGGGTCACGTTGGTGGGCCAGTGGTCCCGGGTGACACCGGGACGGCACGCCACGGTGGACGACCCGGCGCTGGACGTGCGCCTCGTCCACGAGCACTACCGGTGCGAACCGAGGGTGCGCCTGGCCGAGTCGGAGCCGGTGGCCGACCCCGACGTCCCCTTCCGGCTCCTGCTGTCGCCGGGCGTGCGTCCGAGGAGGCGGATGGTGCGGGCCCTGACCGCGGCCGCCGACCGGGAGGGCGCCGGGCTCGTCCTCGTGCGGGGCGCCGGTGGACGGACACGGTCCCTGCGCCTCGAGCGCACCGCGGCCTTCGCTCGCGCGCGGCACCTGGGTGTGGACGAGGCGGACCGGGACGCCGCCGTGGCCGAGTTGTGGGGTGTCCACGAGCTGGACCACACCGGGCTCCTGACGGTGGACGAGGAGGCGGGTGGCGGGCCGCCGAAGGACTGGCACCGGAAGATGCGCAAGGCGGAGAAGGCACAGGTCCGCTGGCGGACGGAGGCCGAGCGGTGGGAGCGCCGCGTCCGCGCGCTCACCCAGGGGCGTGGTGCGTGGCTCCTGCTCATGGGGATCCGGAGGTGAACAGGGGCAGCCGCTCGAACGGGCCGATCTCTTTCGTGCCGCTTTGACCATTGGAAACGCCGAAGCGTCTCACAGTGTGAGAATCTCTGGTCATATAGTTGGACATCCGATATTCTGACGTCCTAGGAGTCAGTGGTGTCGGCTCCACCGCCGCACACCACGGTCCAGCGCCATACTCCGCCCGGCGCCACCCTTGTCCGGGCGTCCTGACGCGGTCCTTCCGCGCCGGGTCGTGTCGGCGCCTCCGGCAGACGATCCCGCCGGGGCGAGCTCCTGTCCTTCTGTAGTGGACAACGTCGCCCACACCGCGCCCGTCCGGGGCCGATCCGGCCTCCGCCGCCATCGGGCCCAGGGGCGCACACCGTCGAACGCCAGCGGCCGAGCCGTACGCTCCCGCCGTCACGCAGAGCCTCCGGAGGATCACATGTACGACATGATCGAGTACCCGTCCACGCCCGACTCCGACGACGAGATCCACCGCGCCCTCCAGGACGCGATCAACCGTCGCGACTGAGCGGATCCGAGGTCGGGCGGCTGTACCGGTCACCTGGGCCGGTACAGTTGTCTCACCTACTGTTCCCTTGATCTCGCCAGGTGAGACAGCCGTGGTGGGGTCACGTCCGAGTTAGAGGCAGTCCAATGGCAGCTCGCACCCTGAAACTGGCCGTCATCCCCGGTGACGGGATCGGCTCCGAGGTGGTCGCCGAGGGTCTCAAGGTGCTGGAGGTCGCGGCCTCCCAGTACGACCTGGCCATCGACACCACCGAGTACGAGCTCGGAGCCAGGCTCTGGCACCGCACCGGCGAGACGCTGCCCGACTCGGTCGCCGCCGAGCTGCGCGAGCACGAGGCGATCTTCCTGGGGGCCGTCGGCGACCCGTCCGTCCCCAGCGGCGTCCTGGAGCGCGGCCTGCTGCTGCGCCTGCGCTTCGAGTTCGACCACTACGTCAACCTGCGCCCCGTGCGCCTCTACCCCGGGGTGGACAGCCCCCTGGCCGGTGTGGCCCCCGAGGACATCGACATGCTGGTCGTGCGTGAGGGCACCGAGGGCCCCTACGCGGGCGCCGGGGGTGTGCTGCGCAAGGGCACCCCGCACGAGATCGCCACCCAGGACAGCGTCAACACCCGCTTCGGCGTGGAGCGCCTGGTCCGCTTCGCCTTCGAGAAGGCCGCGGCCCGCCCCCGTCAGAAGCTGACCCTGGTGCACAAGGACAACGTCCTGACCTTCGCGGGCGAGCTGTGGCAGCGCACCGTCAGGGAGGTCGGGGCCGAGTACCCGCAGGTGTCCGTGGACTACTGCCACGTCGACGCCGCCGCGATGTACTTCGTCAACCAGCCCGGCCGCTTCGACGTGGTCGTCACCGACAACCTCTTCGGCGACATCATCACCGACATCGGCGCCGCCATCACCGGCGGCATCGGCCTGGCCGCGAGCGGCAACATCAACCCGGACAACACCTTCCCCAGCATGTTCGAGCCGGTCCACGGCTCCGCCCCGGACATCGCGGGCCAGGGCAAGGCCGACCCCACCGCCACCGTGCTCTCCGCCGCGACGATGCTGGACCACCTGGGCCTGCCCGAGGCCGCGGGCCGGATCGAGGCCGCGGTCTCCGCCGACCTCAAGACCCGCGCCCAGGACGGTGTGGTCCGCACCACCTCCCGCATCGGTGACGACCTCGCCGCGCGAGTAGCCGAGCAGGGCTGACACCACCGACGTCGGCCCTGCCACCTCTGAGGCGCGGCCGACGACGTACGAACCAACCGTGATCGTCAGCGGGCGCGCCGGAGACCCATCCGCGCGCCCGCTGTCCGTGTGACCCGACCTGGCACCGGGTGCGCTCTTCCGACACACTAGATCCCAGGTCGGCGGCGCTGCCGACCGGTTGCATCCGAGAGGACCACCGACGACATGGACAACAACACCACCACCACTGGGTTGACGTTCGACATCCAGCTCTCCGACCAGCGGAAGACCCCGCGGGAACGTGAGGAACTGCTGGAGAACCCCGGGTTCGGCCAGGTGTTCACCGACCACATGGTGAGCATCCGGTACACGGAGGGCAAGGGCTGGCACGACGCCAAGCTGGAGCCCTACGGTCCGCTGAGCCTGGACCCCGCCACGGCGGCACTGCACTACGCGCAGGAGATCTTCGAGGGGCTCAAGGCCTACCGCCACCCGAACGGCTCGCTGGCCTCGTTCCGCCCCGAGGCCAACGCCGCCCGCTTCAACAGAAGCGCCGCGCGCATGGCCATGCCGGAGCTGCCCGAGGAGCTCTTCCTCAAGTCCATCGAGCTGCTGCTTGAACACGACGGCGAGTGGGTCCCCTCCAAGGAGTACTTCAGCCTCTACCTGCGCCCCTTCATGGTCGCCACCGACGTGGGCCTGGGCGTCAACAACCCGTCGCGCAGCTACGTCTACCTGCTCATCGCGTCGCCGGTGGGTTCCTACTTCTCCGGTGGCGTCAAGCCGGTGACGGTGTGGCTGTCCAAGGACTTCACCCGCGCCGCCCCCGGCGGGACGGGCGCGGCGAAGTTCGCGGGCAACTACGCCGCGAGCTTCCTGGCCCAGGCGCAGGCCGTGGAGAAGGGCTGCGACCAGGTCGTGTGGCTCGACGCCCGCGAGCACCGCTGGGTGGAGGAGATGGGCGGCATGAACCTGTGGTTCGTGTTCGGCGAGGGCGAGAACGCCCGCCTGCGCACGCCCCCGCTGACCGGCACCCTGCTGCCCGGTATCACCCGTGAGTCGCTGCTCACCCTCGCCCCCGACCTCGGCATTGCCGCAGAGGAGGAGCCACTGTCCATCGAGGAGTGGAAGGCGGCCGCCGAGTCCGGTGAGATGACCGAGGTGTTCGCCTGTGGCACCGCCGCCGTGGTCACCCCGGTCGGCCACGTCAAGAGCGACGACGGTGAGTTCACCATCGGCGACGGCCAGCCCGGCCCTGTCACCATGCGCCTGCGTGAGGAGCTGGTGGGCCTCCAGACCGGCCTGCGCGAGGACCGGCACGGCTGGATCACCCGCTTCCAGGGGGCCTAGATCCCGGCGGGGGCCGTCACCGGACACCGGTGGCGGCTCCCGACACCTCACACGCGGCTCCGGAGTCACGAAAAGCGTCCGGTGTGTCCGATATGAGGATTATTCGTCTCGCTTGGTGAGACATATTGGCCCCGAGCTGCGACTCCGTCGGGTTCGTGTGGCACACTGGCGACATGCTGTCCCAGGTAGTCATTATTTTGGGGCGCGCTGGCTGACGACTTCCCGCCCAGACGCAGGGAAGAAACCGGACCCTGCCAGCGCGCTGACCTCTCGTGTCCACGAGGGGTCTTTTTTGTTGGCCGGGGCCGCCACACACAGCACCGACCGGGAGTTCCACCCATGAGGAACGACAGTTTCCACGTCTTCGACACCACGCTGCGCGACGGAGCCCAGCGCGAGGGGATCAACCTGCGGGTCTCCGACAAGCTGGCCATCGCGAAGCTGCTGGACGACTTCGGGGTCGCGTTCATCGAGGGCGGCTGGCCCGGCTCCAACCCCAAGGACACCGAGTTCTTCCAGCGGGCTTCACAAGAGCTGACGCTGGAACACGCGCGACTCACCGCGTTCGGCGCGACCCGCCGGGCCGGTGTCAGGGCCGCCGACGACCCACAGGTGGCCGCGCTGCGCGACAGCGGCGCGTCGGTCGTCACCCTTGTCGCCAAGAGTGACGACCGGCACGTCGAACGGGCCCTGCGCACGACCCTCGACGAGAACCTCGCCATGGTCGCCGACACCGTCTCGTACCTGCGCGAACACGGACAGCGCGTGTTCGTGGACTGCGAGCACTTCTTCGACGGCTACCACCACGACCCCGAGTACGCCCTCTCGGTGGTCCGCGCCGCCTCCGACGCCGGAGCCGACGTCGTCGTCCTGTGCGACACCAACGGCGGCATGCTCCCCAGTGACGTCACACGCGTGGTGACGGAGGTGCTGGAGGCCACCGGCGCCCGTCTGGGCATCCACGCCCAGGACGACACCGGCTGCGCGGTCGCCAACACCCTCGCCGCCGTGGACGCGGGTGCCACGCACGTCCAGTGCACCGCCAACGGCTACGGCGAGCGGGTGGGCAACGCCAACCTCTTCTCGGTGGTCGGTGCGCTCGGCCTCAAGCGCGGTATGGACGTCCTGCCCGAGGGCTGCCTGGCCGAGATGACCCGCGTGTCCACCGCCATCGCGGAGATCGTGAACCTGGCGCCCGACACCCACCAGCCCTACGTGGGGGTGTCGGCCTTCGCGCACAAGGCCGGGCTGCACGCCTCGGCGATCAAGGTCGACCCTGACCTCTACCAGCACACCGACCCCGAGCTGGTCGGCAACCGTATGCGCATGCTCGTCTCCGACATGGCCGGGCGCGCCTCCATCGAGCTCAAGGCGCGGGAGCTGGGCCTGGACCTGTCCGGGGACCGCGAACTGTCCGGCCGGGTCGTGGACCGCGTCAAGAGCCTCGAACTGTCCGGGTACAGCTTCGAGGCGGCCGACGCCTCCCTGGAGCTGCTGCTGCGCGAGGAGCTGGGTTCCCCCGTCCGGTACTTCGAGACCGAGTCCTGGCGGGTGCTCACCGAGCGCCGTCCGGCCGCGGGGGTCAGCCCGCTGTCCAACGAGTACGAGAGCCTCAGCGAGGCCACCGTCAAGCTCCGGGTCAAGGGTGAGCGGATCATCGCCACGGCCGAGGGCAACGGGCCGGTCAACGCCCTGGACCGGGCGCTGCGCAGTTCGATGGAGAACGTGTACACGGCCCTCGCCGGGCTGGAGCTGACCGACTACAAGGTCCGCATCCTGGAGGGGACCTCGGGCACCAACGCGATCACCCGCATCCTCGTCACCTTCAGCGACGGGACCGAGGAGTGGACGACCGTCGGCGTGGGTCCGAACGTCGTCGACGCCTCGTGGGTGGCGCTGGAGCAGGCCATCACCTACGGGTTGCTGCACCAGGGCTACCCCCGGAGCTGACGGCCGGGCCACCGCCTGGAGGGGCTTGCGTCACCGGCCGCACTGGGGCACTCCGTGCACCGGTCCGGTGTCGGGCCGGTGACGCGACTGTCACGGTCGAAATCCCGACGTCACACGACCGTCTGACCCGAAAGTCGAGGTCAGGCGGTCGCGTCTTACCTGAAGGTAAGACAGACCTGTCCTTGGGGTCATAGCCAGTGTGTCTTCGACCACTCGATACTGCGGACTTTGAAGATGTCCGAGATGTACGAGTGGTGATAGATGCCCGTCATAACCAATGTGCGCGCTTTCGTTGGCGCGCAGTTCGCCGTCCAGCGAACCGCAGGTCACCTGCGCCCTGAAGACTTCGAACCGTGTCCTCACCCACCATCCGACGGGACGGGGGGAACGGGGTGACCCATGGTTCGGTGACAGAACGCCGCGCCGCGTCGCCACCCTCCCCCAAGCCCTCGAACAAGCGCGCCCGCCCGGGCCGGGACGCGATACTCGCCTGGGGCTTCCTCGGCCCCTCCGTGGTGATCTTCGCGCTCTTCCTGGTCTATCCACTGGGCCGCACCGTCTACCTGTCGATGCACGGCAACGACATCATCGGCCAGCCCAACCGCTTCGTCGGTCTGAGCCACTTCGCCGAGATGGCCTCGCCCGAGTTCGGCCGGATCCTCCTCACCACCCTGGTGTTCACCCTCGGCGTCGTCGTCCCCGGTGTCGTGGGCGCCCTCGTGGTCGTCCTCCTCCTGGAGGGGGTGCTGCGGGCCCAGCGGTTCCTGCGCGGTGCCTTCGCACTCCCCTTCGCCTTCTCCGTGGCCAGCGCCTCGGTGATCTTCGCGGTCTTCTACAGCCCCGGGAACAGCGTCCTCAACGGCGTCCTGTACCGGATGGGCCTCGACCAGGTCCCGTGGCTGACCTCCCAGGAGATGGCCCTGTGGTCGGTCGCCCTCACCACGGTGTGGATGAACCTCGGATACGGAGTCCTCGTGCTCGCGGCCGGGGTCGGCTCCATCCCCAAGGAGGTCAACGAGGCCGCCCGTATCGACGGCGCCACCGGGCCGCGCCTGGCCTGGGACGTCACCATCCCGATGCTCGGCCCGCAGCTCTTCTTCCTGATCGTGATCTCCACGATCAACGCGCTCCAGAGCTTCGGGCAGATCCACATCCTGACCGCGGGCGGACCGGTCGGATCCACGACCACCCTCGTCTACTCCATCTACCAGGACGCCTTCGCCTACGGGACCAGCGACTTCGGCCGGGCCAGCGCCCAGGCGCTCGTGCTCCTCGTGGTGGTCCTGGTGTGCACCGTCGTCCAGTTCGGTGTCATCGAGCGGAAGGTGCACTACTCATGACCGGGCCCTCCGCGACGGCCACCGCCGACCAGCTCTCCCGGAGCGAGCCGGTCCGCGCCCGCGCGCGTCACCGGCACGGGATCGGGCACGTCGTCGGCCGCGTCCTGCTGTACCTCATGCTGGCGGCGCTGCTCATCCCGGTGCTGTTCCCCGTGTACTACGTGTTCGTGGGAACCCTCATGGAGTCGCGGGAGCTGTCCACGTTCCCGCCGCGCCTGCTGCCCACCGGTGTGAACTTCGAGAACATCCAGGGGGCGCTCGCCGCCGTCCCGCTCCTGCGCATGTACACGAACTCACTGGTCATGGCCGGGATCATCACGGTCTGCCAGCTCGTGACGTCGGCCCTGGCCGCGTACGCGTTCGTGTTCCTGCGGTTCCGGGGCAGCGCGGTCGTCTTCGCCCTGTTCCTGTCCACGCTGATGGTCCCGGCCGAGGCCACCTTCATCCCGAACTACCTCACCCTGACCGGGTGGGGCCTGGGCAACACCTACGCCGGTCTGGTCCTGCCCTTCCTGGCCTACGCCTTCGGCACCTTCCTGCTGCGCCAGAGCTTCAGGCAGTTCCCCCGGGAGCTGTACGACGCGGCCCGCATCGACGGCATGGGGCACCTCAGGTTCCTGTGGACGATCCTCATGCCGCTCAGCAAGCCGGCCCTGACCGCCGTCGGCATGTACGTGTTCATCACCAGCTGGAACATGTACTTCTGGCCGCTGATCATCACGCGCAGCACCGAGATGCAGACCCTCCAGATCGGTCTGAACAGCCTCAAGGCGGGCGAGGCGGCCAACCCCGGCCTCGTCCTGGCGGGTGCGGCCCTGTCCGTCATCCCCACCCTCGCCCTCGTGATCTTCGGACAGCGCTTCATCGTCCGGGGCCTCACCGCGGGCGCGGTCAAGTAGGCCCCGAGAACCCAGTGGAGAAGAAGAATCCCATGACACGTATCCCCCGACGTCGCGGCGTGAAGGCCGCGGCCCTGCTCGCCAGTCTCGGCCTGGCCCTCAGCGCGTGTTCCGGAGACGGAGGGGGCGGTGGCGGCAGTGACCTCACCGCGCCCGGGCCGGAGGTCCTGGACGACCTCGACGAGGCGGTCCAGGTCGAGTTCTGGCACAGCATGGACGCCACCAACGGCCAGGTGCTGGACGGGCTCATCGACGAGTTCAACGCCCAGAACGAGGGCCGGGTACAGGTCACCGGCTCCTTCCAGGGCCAGTACGACGAGGCCCTGGCCAGTCACCGTGCGGCGATCCAGCAGGGCGACACCGCCGAGATGATCATGATCTTCGACCTCGGTACGCAGTTCATGATCGACTCAGCGCAGACCGTCCCCGCGCAGTCCTTCCTCGACGAGGACGACTACGACACCTCCTCGATCGAGGACGCGCTCCTGAACTACTTCACCGTCGGCGGGGAGCTGAGGTCGTTCCCCTTCAACAACTCGACCCCGCTGATGTACGTCAACCGGGACGCGTTCGAGGAGGCCGGACTCGACCCGGACTCGCCGCCCACCGACCTCGCCGGCATCCGTGAGGCCGCCGAGGAGCTCACCGTCCGGGACGACGACGGCACCGTGATCCAGTACGGCTTCGGCGCCTCCGTGTACGGGTGGTTCATCGAGCAGTTCATGGCGCGCGCCGCCACCCCGTACTGCGACGCCTCCAACGGCCGTGACGGCCGCGCCAGCGAGGTGCTCTTCGACGACCCGAAGATCGTGGAGCTCGTCGAGTGGTGGGACCAGATGATCGAGGACGAACTGGCGGTCCAGATCGGTCGCAACACCGACGACGGACAGGCCGCGTTCACCTCGGGCCGCGCCGCGATGACGCTGGAGTCCACCGGTTCCCTGGGCGGCTTCATCGAGCAGTCCGACTTCGAGGTCGGCGCCGGTTACTTCCCGCTGATCGGCGCGGACGACCCGGGCGGTTCGGTCATCGGCGGTGCCTCGCTGTGGATCAACGGTGAGGGCCACACCCCCGAGGAGATCCGCGGGTCCTGGGAGTTCGTCCAGTTCCTGCTCACCCCGGAGTCGCAGTCGGTCTGGCACGCGGGAACCGGATACCTGGCGGTCAACACCGAGGGCTACGACGGTCCCGAGGCCTCCGAGCGCGCCGAGGAGTTCCCGCAGTTCTCCGTGGCCGCCAACCAGCTGGCGGACTCGGTGATCAACGAGAACACGGCGGGCTGCATGATGGGCGTGATGTCCGAGGCCCGTGTCGCCGCCGAGGAGGGTTGGGAGACCGCCCTGACCAGTGGGACCCCCGCCGAGGAGGCCATGGCCGACGCCGCCGCGAGCCTGTCCCGCACGATCGAGGAGTACAACGCCTCGGTCGAGGACTGACGTGATCCGGTGAACCGGTGACCGGGGGGCCGCGGTGGTGCCACCACCGCGGCCCCCGCCGTTCCCGGCTCAGGCCAGCAGGATGGAGTCCCCGTCGACCCTGATCCGGACCTCCTCCAGCGGGCTCTGGGCCGGACCCTCGGTCGGGGAGCCGTCCTCGATGGAGAAGCGGCTGCCGTGGCAGGGGCACTGGATCTGCCCGTCGACGACCTGGTCGACCGGGCAACCCTCGTGCGTGCAGGCGGTGGAGAACGCGCGGAAGGTGCCCTCCTCGGGCTGGGTCACGACCACCTCGTGTTCGCTGAGGATGGCGCCCTCGCCCACGGGGATCTCGTCGGTGGTGGCGATCGGGGCGTCGAGGCCGTCCTGGTCCGTGTCGTCCGGACCCTGTTCGTCGTAGCCGCCGCCACCCCCGCCGCCGCCCTCGCCCCCCCCACAGGCGGTCACCACCCCGACGACGGCGCCACCGCCCGCGACCCCGAACACGGAGCGTCTGGTCACCTCGGGCAGGACGGTCTCGGGACGGGCTGCGCGGCAGTCACACATACGGCCTCACTCTCTCGCCCGACGCGGCGCGGGCGGACCCCGCACGGGGCGCGGGCCCCCTCGCGGGCGACGAACGGCCCCGGTCGGTGGGGCCACCCCCATCGAACACGGTGCGGGCCCTCCGTGTCCGGGAAATCCGCCGAGTGTCCCGGTGCCGATCGACGCGTGGCGCGGTGGCGGGCCGATCGTCGGCCCGCACACGCGGCGCCACCGCAATCCCGGTTCCGACCAGGCCGGTACCGCGTCCGCAGAACGGCTGAAGCGGGGGCGAAGCGGACCACATCGGGGTCGTTCGGGGGCCACCCGGTTCCGGAGGGCGATCGGCTGGACAGGATGCGGTTGCCCGCGTTACCGAGCATCCGCCCCCCGTAGAAACTGCGGAAGGCCCTCCCGGACCCCTGGAGGGCCGGTGCGCGGGCGACCCTCAGGCGTTCGCGCCTCCTCACCGAAAGCGGCCGTGATGACCGACCAGCAACAGCCCGTCGTGGAACCCTTCGGTTTCCTCGCTCCGACCCCGCCCGCCCTTGAGCCGGCGCCCACCCCGGACGACACCTGGGAAATCCCGGGAGGCACGGCCTGGGTGTACCTGAGCGACCCCGGCGCGGGCCTGCGCCGACCGGTGATCCTCTCCGACGGCTTCGAGAGCGGCCCCAGTGACCTCGACCGCCTCTGGGGCGGTCTGGAGCGCGGGGACTACGCCTTCATCACCGAACTGCGCCGACGCGGCCACGACCTGGTCCTGGTCGGCTACGACGACCGCAGCGCGTCGATCCTGCGCAACGCGGAGACCGTCACCCAGGTCGTCTTCCGCGCCATCGGCGAGCGGAGGGGCGACGCCCCGCTCGCCGTCGGCGGCTTCAGCATGGGTGGGCTGGTGACCCGGTACGCGCTGGCCAAGATGGAGTCGGACGGCATCGACCACCAGACCGCGCTCTACCTGTCGTTCGACAGCCCGCACCGCGGGGCGTGGGTGCCGGTCGGGCTCCAGGCGTTCGCGCACTTCCTCAAGGCCACCCCCGCGCTGTCCCGGCAGATCAACAGCGCCGCCGCCCGGCAGTTGCTGTGGCGCCACGTCGAGAGCGTCGACGCCGAACCGGTCGAGGACGCCCTGCGCACCGAGCCTGGCAGAGCTGGCGAGGGTCGGTTCGTGGCCGCAGCGCCCGCGCAGGATCGGTGTGGCCAACGGCACCGGGAACGGCGTGGGTCCCGGTGTGCCGCCCGACGAGGACGCCGTCACGGTCAGCGGAGGCTGGTTCTCGGGGACGGTCCTGCGTACCCAGGCCGCAGGGGACAAGCGACTCGTCGCCCGGCTCAAGGGCCTGCTGTCCGAGGCGGAGGTGCGCACCACGGGCATCCCCGCGCTCGACGGGGCGCCGGGCGGCACCCTGGAGACCTTCGGGATCGCCGGTGACCGCCTCAAACTCACCGGGAGCACGGACATCGCCGTCCGTTCGGTCTGCTTCGTCCCCTCGGTCAGCGCGGTCGCCATCGCGGACCTGGACGATCCGTACACGGAGGTCGACGCGCTCGACCCCTACACGAGCGAACTCGACGAGTTCAAGCTGGCGCAGACCAACGAACCGCACTCGCACATGAGCGAGGCCCTGGGTTCGTGGATCCTGGACCGCCTGCCCCAGTAGGACGCCGTGAGGTCAGGGTCCCGGTCGGCACTCGTGTGACGAAGGCGTCCGGCCGGGGCACCTGGCTAGGGGTACACCCACCCGTTGGCCTCGCAGCCCTGGAGGCCCAGTGTCTGCTGCTGCATGACCGGGGCGGGCTCCCCCTCCCCGGGGCAGTCCACGTGTCCGTGGCCCAGGGTGTGGCCCACCTCGTGGTTGATCAGGTAGATCCGGTAGGTCTCCAGGTCGTCGTCGAAGTCGTCGACGCCGGACACCCAGCGGTTCTGGTTGATGATGGCGCGGTTGCCGTTGGCGCAGGACACGTACCCGTTGGTGTTCAGCGGCGCGCACATGCGGTCGACCGTGTCCGGCGCGGCCAACAGCACCCGGATGTCCGCGTCGTCGCCGTCCACCCGCTGGAGGGACCGGTCACCGTCATTGCCCCAGCTGCGGGGGTCGCCGAGGATCTCCTCGACGGCCTCCACGAAGTCCGCGTTCCGGCCGGGCAGGCCCTTCTCCACCTCCACGGCGAAGGTGGTGAGCGGGCCGTCGCCCATGACGTCGCCCTCGCCCTTCATCACCTTGACGTCCCCGTCCGCGGTGTCGACCTCCTCCACCACCGAGCGCAGCAGGAGCGGGAGGTCGTCCTCGTCGGTCGGCGACGCGCTGGGGGAGGCGTCCGTCCCGCCGGAGGTGGTCCCGGCCGCGGAGTCCTCGGAGCCGGGGTGGTCGCGGGTGCTGTCGTCGGGCACCCCGTCGCCCACGGGGCCGGTCGCGGAGGTCTCCTCGGGGGAGCCGAGGTCCGAGCCGGGCTCGGGCACGCTGACCATCAGCACGGCGGACGCACCCGAGACCAGGCACAGGCCGAGGGCCAGTCCCATGGGGTATCGGCGGCGTCGGCGGTGCTTGGCTCGGGGAGCGGAAGCGGGCACGAGGCTCAACCTCTCGACAGTGGACGGTGGTACCGCCGGGACTCCGGCGGGGCGAGGTGCGGACCGCCACGCGCACTGGTGGTATCGCCGACCTCCGGGACGACGGTTCCCGGGGTTCGGACAACGCATCCAGCATGCCAGAGTTCGTCCCCACAGAGGGCCAGGCGCCGTGCCGGGAAGGGTGGGTGTGTCACGCCTTCGGACCTTTGTCGGCGCCGCATCGTGAACAACTCGTCACTCTGGGTGCGCAGGTGAGGTCGACGCCGAGCCCGCACACCCGGACGTACCGGGCACGGTCGCGCCGGGCGCCGCTACGCTGCAAGCGGCAAGAACGAGCAACAGGGCTGCTGGGAGGCATCAGGTGCGTATCGCACGGTTCGCGGCCGGTGACGAGGTCGGGTTCGGCCTGGTCGAGACGGACACGGACAGCGGAGAGGAGTTCGTCGCCCGGCTGACGGGGCATCCGCTGCTGGGGGACATCAAGCTGACGGGTGAGCGGGCGAGGCTCTCCGACGTGCGCCTGCTGTCGCCGGTCCTGCCCACCAAGGTGGTGTGCATCGGCAAGAACTACGCCGACCACGTCGCGGAGATGAAGGAGGTCACGGGGGAGTCCACCGACGAACCGGTGGTCTTCCTGAAGCCGTCCACGGCCGTCACCGGGCCGTACGACCCTGTGTTCTACCCCTCGGTCTCGGAGTGGGTCAGCTATGAGGGTGAGCTGGCCATCGTCATCTCGCGGCCCTGCCGGGAGGTGCCGCGTGAGCGCGCCAAGGACGTCATCTTCGGGTACACGGTGGCCAACGACGTCACCGCCCGCGACCTCCAGAAGACCGACAAGCAGTGGACGCGGGCCAAGGGCTTCGACTCCTTCTGCCCGATCGGGCCGTGGATCACCACCGGCCTGAGCATCGAGGAGGCGGAGGACCTCGCGGTCACCACGACCGTGGACGGAGAGGTCCGCCAGGATGGACGGACGTCACAGTTCATCCACGACATCGCGGGCATCATCTCCTACGTCACCTCCTTCATGACGCTGCTCCCGGGCGACGTCGTCCTGACCGGAACTCCCGCGGGGGTGGGACCGGTCGAGGTCGGCCAGGAGGTCTCCGTCACCGTGGAGCGCCTGGGAACCATCACCAACAGGGTGGTCACCCGGGACTGAGCCCCGGGGGCGGACCCCGTCCCGACGCACCCGTGCGCGGGGGTCCGCCCCCGCGCACGGGCCCCGGCGGCGCACGCCGACCCACCGAGCGGAAGGTCCGAACCCATGGCACCCCGACTGGCACCACGACCCGGTCTCGGACGTCCCGCGAAGCTCGCGGGGGTCCTCACCCTGCTCCTGGCACTGGTGGGCTCCGGCCTGTGGCTGGCCACCCGGTTCGCTCCGGGGGACCCCGACCCCACCGACGACCGCGACCCGGGGGCGTGGATGGAGGAGCGGTCGCGGGTGCGCGTGATGCTCGCCGGGGACTCCATGACCCACGGCGCAGGCGGGGACCGGACCTGGCGCTTCCACCTGTGGAACCACCTCGACCCGCACGTGGAGAACCTGGACTTCGTCGGCCCGTACTCGGATCCCGCCACACCGGAGCAGATCATCCCGCCGGAGCTCTTCGGCGGTAACGAGGACGCCGAGCGGGACGCCCAAGGGGAGGACGAACCCGGTGGTGGGCAGGGGGGCCTCCTCGGAAGCCCCGAGGAGCGGCGGGCGGACCGTCCGGTCGAGGGCCCGGCACCCTCGGAGGGCCTCGACCCCTCCGAGTTCCCGGACTTCCCGGACCCCTCCGACGCCCCGGACGGCCGCACCTACCGCGACCCCGACTTCGACCAGGACCACAACGCCCGCTGGGGGCGCACCCTGGCCGACGCCCTCACCACCATCGGGGTCGACGTCGCCACCCACCAGCCGGACGTGCTCTGCGTTCTGATCGGCATCAACGACCTGCTCCACCCGATCACCGCCGAGGAGATGGAGCAGCGGCTGCGCGCCTACGTCCAGGCGGCCCGCGAGTCCAACCCCCGGATCCGCGTCCTGTTCGCCGAGGCGCCGCCGATCACGCTGGCCGAGAAGGACCAGGGCTTCGCCCTGCGCGTGTACGTCTACAACGAACTGGTCCGCTCCGTGGCCGCCGACATGGCCACAGAGGAGTCCCCGGTGGCCAGCTTCGACCTCGCGGGGGCCGAGGCCTGGGACCCCCAC
This sequence comes from Nocardiopsis sp. SBT366, assembly GCF_001083815.1. Taxonomy (NCBI): domain Bacteria; kingdom Bacillati; phylum Actinomycetota; class Actinomycetes; order Streptosporangiales; family Nocardiopsidaceae; genus Nocardiopsis; species Nocardiopsis sp. SBT366. The sequence goes on from NZ_LAVM01000012.1 coordinate 47,076, forward strand.
ACCGACACCTACGACGGCACCCACCCCAACGACGGCGGTGAGATGAAGATCGCCGCCGGTTTCGCCGACGCCCTCTCCCGCGAGTTCGGCCTGGGCCCGGCCCACGCCCGCCCGCTGCCGATCCACCCCTGAACCCGCCCCAGGGCCGGGGTGTTCCGGGCCCGGCCCCCTCTCCGAGACTTCCCACAGGTCATCCCGGGCCACCGATATCCTCGGAACCGTGACTGAGACTCCGATTCGTACCCGCTTCGCCCCGTCCCCCACGGGCATGTTCCACGTCGGCGGCGCGCGCTCCGCCCTGTTCAACTGGGCGCTGGCCCAGCAGCAGCCGGAGGGCCGCATGGTCCTGCGCATCGAGGACACCGACGCCGCCCGCAACCGTCCCGAGTGGACCGACGGCATCATCCGCGCGATGTCCTGGATCGGCATCGACGCGAGCGACCCGCACTTCGAGGGGCCCTACTTCCAGTCGGCCTACGTCGAGAAACACCGCGAGACCGCGCAGGAGCTGTACCGCTCCGGCCGCGCCTACTACTGCGACTGCACCCGCGAACAGGTGCAGGAACGCCGCGACAACCCGAACCTGGGCTACGACGGCTTCTGCCGCGACCGCGGCCTGGAGCCGGGCCCGGGCCGGGCGCTGCGCTTCCGCGTTCCCGAGGGCGGCCCCACGGTCGTGCGCGACCAGATCCGCGGCGACGTGGAGTTCGACCACGCCGCCATCGAGGACTTCGTGATCGCCCGCGCCGACGGCTCCCCGCTGTTCGTGCTCGCCAACGTGCTCGACGACGTCGAGATGCGGATCACACACGTCATCCGCGGTGAGGAGCACCTGTCCAACACCCCCAAGCAGCAGCTGCTGTGGGAGGCGCTGGACCTCACCCCGCCCGTGTGGGCGCACCTGCCCGTCATCGTCAACGAGCAGCGCAAGAAGCTGTCCAAGCGCCGCGACAAGGTCGCCCTGGAGTCCTACCAGGAGGAGGGCTACCTGGCGGAGGCGATGGTCAACTACCTGATGCTGCTGGGCTGGGCGCCGGGTGAGGACCGCGAGATCATGCCGTGGTCGGAGATGATGCCGCTCTTCCGCGTCCAGGACGTCAACAGCTCCAGCGCGTTCTTCGACGAGAAGAAGCTGCGCGCGTTCAACGGCGAGTACATCCGCGCGCTGAGCGTCGAGGAGTTCGCCGAGCGCTGCCAGCCCTGGCTCACCGGCGAGGGCACCCCCTGGGACGCGGCCGACTACGACCCCGAGGTCTTCGCCGCCGTGGCTCCGCTGGCCCAGAGCCGCGTGGCCGTGCTCAGCGAGATCGTCCCCAACGTGGACTTCCTGTTCCTGAAGGAGCCCGCCGAGGACGAGAAGAGCTGGAGGAAGGCGATGAAGCCGGGCGTCGGCAAGGAGATGGTGGAGGCCGCGCTGGCGCGCTACGCCGACCCCGGGCTGGAGTGGACGGCCGACGCCCTCAAGACCGCCACCGAGGAGACCGGGGCGACGCTCGGCCTGAAGCTCGGCAAGGCCCAGGCCCCGGTGCGCGTGGCCGTCACGGGACGGACGGTGGGCCTGCCGCTGTTCGAGTCCCTTGAACTGCTGGGCCGCGAGCGGGTCCAGTCGCGCCTCGAGACGGCGCTGGAGCGCCTGCGCGCCGAGGAGAAGGACACCGTCGACAACTGATCGGCACGGGGTGGCCGGGGACACCGCCGGCCGCCCCGTATTCGGTTCGCGAGCACTCCGAATGTCCGCTAGAGTTGAACACGTCGCCGAGGGGGACAGGGAAGCGAAAGCTACCGGGTCCTCCCAAAGCATTGGCCTATGGTGTAATCGGCAGCACGACTGATTCTGGTTCAGTTAGTCTAGGTTCGAGTCCTGGTAGGCCAGCGCAGGACCACGGTCATCCGTGGTCGGCACGGGTCTTATGACCCAAGGTGCGCCCCCGTCGTCTAGTGGCCTAGGACGCCGCCCTCTCAAGGCGGTAACGGCGGTTCGAATCCGCTCGGGGGTACCAACGGCAGGAACTCTCCACCTGGTGGAGCGCTTCCTGTTGGGCCGGTGCTTGTCACCGGTGTCCGGTTCGCGTGGGTATCGTATCCTTACGGTTCATGCGGACCAGCGGTCATCGCGATCGCGTAGGCCCCCGTCGTCTAGTGGCCTAGGACGCCGCCCTCTCAAGGCGGTAACGGCGGTTCGAATCCGCTCGGGGGTACCACGGAGAAGGCTCCATCCACTGGATGGGGCCTTCCGTCGTTTCCGCGGGTGTCGCCCCGGTGGTCACGCGCGCGTCGGCGGTGGGATCGGCGGCCGAACAGCCGAACGACACCGTCACCGTTCCTGGGATCGCAGAGCTGGGCGGGTGCCGGGCGGAGGCTCAGCCGGTGTGGGCCGCGAGGAACTCCCGTTCCTCCTGGGGACCGCCCGCGGTGAGCAGCATGGCCGTCAGCTGGTCGAGGAGCCAGTCCGCGAGCTCGTCACGGGTCATCTGCCGCTCCCGCAGCCAGGACATCACCGCGGTCTCCACCGCGGACACCCAGCAGCGCAGGGCCAGCAGCAGCCGGGGCGAGGGCTCGGTGACGCCGACCCGTTCCAGGATCAGGGTCCGCACCCCGTCCCGGACCTGCTCGATCTGGGCCTCGGTCTCCTCCGTGGAGATCACCGAACCCCCGTTGAGCAGGGCGGCGTAGGACGGGGCGTAGGAGTCCGCGAAGTCGACGAAGGTGCGCAGGGCCACCCGCAGCTGCTCGGCCGGAGGAAGGTCGTCGGGCGGGGCCAGCCGAGACATGAGCTCGGAGATGGCCTGTTCGAGCGCGGCCCGGCGCAGCTCGGCCATGTTGGGGAAGTAGCGGTAGACCAGGGCCCGGGAGACGTCCGCCGCCTCGGCGACCTCCTCGGGGGTGACGTCGCCGGGCGGGCGCCGCGCGAACACGCGCAGCGCCGTCCGGATCAGGTCCGCCCGGCGTTCGTGCGGCGCCATGCGGCGTGGCCGCCGCCCGGTACCCGGTCCGTCGACCGGGACCGCCGGACCCGTCACCCGCGCCTGGTGACGGCCGGCCCTGTGGGACACCACCGCTGTCGTCACCTCCCGCGCCCTCGGGCCCCTCCCCGTCGTCGGGGCACCCTTCCGAAAATACCGCTCCTCGGAACCGCTCACAGGTCCAGCACGAGCCGGTCCGGCTCGTCCACGCCGGACTCTGCGGGTGTGGTGGGTACGAGGGCGTCGTCACCGCTCATGGTCGGCCTCCGTGACGGGTCGGGGGTCGGAGAGAGGACTGGCATGGGGGACGGCTCAGATCGGCGGGGCCACACGGGCGTACCCGCGGACGGCGGCCGGGGCGATCCGGGACAGGGCCAGCCCGATGTGCGCCTCGCTGGTGACCGGGACGATCTCGGGGTCGGACTCGACGGCGTCGGCGATCCTCCGGGCAGCCCTCTGCGGGGTGTAGCCGCGCAGCCGGTACAGCCGGTTGAGCCGGTCCTTGGTGCGGGAGACCTCGCCGAGGCCGGACACACGGGCGCTGGAGACGATCCCGGTGTCGATCAGGCCCGGGCAGACCGCGGTGACGGACACCCCCCGGCCCGAGAGTTCGCCGCGCAGGGAGCGGCTGAGCGCCAGGACCGCGGCCTTGGTGGCCGAGTAGGCGCCGTACAGGCGTGAGGGCAGGTAGGAGGCAGCGGAGGCCGTGTTGACGATCCGGCCGCCGCCCCCGCCCTCCACCATCATGGGGGCGAAGGCGCGGACCCCGTTGATCACGCCCCACAGGTTGACGTCCACGACCCGTTCGAGGTCCTCGCTGGTCGCCTCCAGGAAGGGGCCGGCCACGCCGATCCCGGCGTTGTTCACGACCATGTCGGGCACCCCGTACTCCTCGCGCACCCACGAGGCGAGTGCGTCCATGGCGGCGGCGTCGGTGACGTCCACGCGCCGGGCGCCGGAGCCGGGAGTGACCACGGAGCAGAGCGCGGCGGTCCGCTCGGCGGCGGGCCCGTCGACGTCGACGGCGACGATCCGCGCGCCGCGTTCGGCCAGCTCGAAGGCGAGACAGCGTCCGATACCGCTGCCCGCCCCGGTGATCACGGCGATCTGCCCGGCGAACGCCCCGCTGTGGCGGCGGGCCTTCCGGGTGGTGCGGTCGCGGACCGGCCGCGGTGCCCCGGACTCGATCTCCGCCACGAACGCGCGGACGCGGCGGGCCACGGGCGCGGGGCGGGAGCGCAGCGACCAGTGTCCGCCGTGGAAGCGGTGGAAGCGGAAGTCGTCCGCCCAACGCCCGGCGTTGGACTGGACCTGGTCGACCATGAACGCGTCGTGAGTGGGGGCCAGCGCCTGCACCGGCACGCTGGTGCGGCGCTCGGAGGGCCGGGTGAAGCGGCGGAGCATGTTGGCGCGGTACAGGGACAACCCGTTGAGGTAGTCGCGGGTGGAGCGCCGGGCGGGCACGCGGGGGCCGCCGCCGACGCGTTCCAGAGCGGCCAGGGCCAGGCCGCCGATCCCGCTGAGCCAGGCGGCCTCGGGCAGTCCGGGTGTGCTGAAGAACCCGATGTAGCTGGAGCGGACGGCCTGGCGCAGCACGGTCCGGACCCCGTCGGGGGCCTTCCGGAGCCAGTGGCCCGCGTGGTCGAGGTCGGGGCCGGAGATCGACGTGAAGGACGCGAAGCGGTGTGCGTGGGCGGGCTCGGTGACGGCGTGCCAGGTCTGGATGGAGCCCCAGTCGTGGGCGAGCAGGTGGACGGGGCTCTCGGGGCTGACGGCGTCGACGACGGTGCGCAGGTCGTCGGCGAGCTGGCCCAGAAGGTAGCCGGATCGGTCGTCGGGGGCGGTGGAGCGCCCGGCGCCCCTGACGTCGTAGGTGACGACGTGGTGGTCCACGGCGAGGTCGGCCACGAGGGCGTCCCAGACGGTGGCGTTGTCGGGGTAGCCGTGGACCAGCACGAGGGTGGGTCCGGCCGGGTCCCCTGCGGAGTAGACGGCCAGGCGCTGGCCGTCGGTGGCGGTGACGTGGTGGGCGAGCCGTCGCGGTTCATGGAAGGCGTCGAGCCGGGCTAGGGAGGCTGTGTCCCCGGTCACGTTCTTGTGAGACATTCCGTCATGTTAGACAGCGTGTCAATAGGAGTCCAGGGGTGGGGCCGGTGCTGCGCTGTGTCGTGGCGCTGGCCCCACGGGGCCGCGAGACCGGCGCGGGCGCGGCGTGCGTTGCGTGGGAGGTGAGGGGGAGGGGTGGGAACGACGGCGGCCGCGCCCGCCGGGGGTCGGCGTACGCGGCCACGGTGCGTTCCTGGGGTGCGGGGGAGGGTGCCGGGCGGGGCCCGGTCCGGGATGGAGAGATGCGCGGAGGGTGTCCGGAAGGCCGTTAGTGCGAGCCCTCGTAGGTGTGCAGCGACTCGCTGATCTTCTCGGCGGCGGACACCACGGCCTGCGAGTGGATACGGCCGGGGGACCGGGTCAGGCGCTCTATGGGGCCGGAGACCGACACCGCCGCGATCACGCGACCACCGGGTCCGGACACCGGAGCGGAGACCGAGGCCACGCCCTGCTCGCGCTCGGCGACGCTCTGGGCCCAGCGGCGGCGCCGCACCTGGGCGAGGCTGGCGGCGGTGAAGCGGGCCCCCACGAGTGAGCGGCGGATGCGATCGGAGTCCTCCCAGGCCAGCAGGACCTGGGCGGCCGAACCGGCGTTCATGGGCAGTTCGCTGCCGACGGGGACGGTGTCGCGCAGGCCGCTGCTGCGTTCGGAGGCGGCCACGCACACGCGCAGGTCGCCCTGGCGGCGGTAGAGCTGGGCGCTCTCGCCGGTCAGGTCGCGCAGCTGGACCAGGACCGGTGCGGCGACGGCGAGCAGGCGGTCCTCGCCGGTGGCGATCGACAGCTCTCCCAGGCGCGGCCCGAGCACGAACCTGCCCTGGCTGTCCCTGGTGACCATGCGGTGCCGTTCCAGGGCGACGGCGAGACGGTGGGCGGTGGGGCGGGCCAGACCGGTGATCTGGACCAGCTGGGCCAGCGACGCGGGCCCCGACTCCAAAGCGTCGAGGACGGACATCGTCTTGTCCAGGACACCGACACCGCTGGATGAGCTAGAGTTGTCCATGGCTTGATATTGCCGTCTCGAAATATGGAATGCAAGTCGGCCGCACATCCGTGCGCGAGGCCAGCGGCCCTGGCGAAGCACCCCGTGACGAGGCGAGCACGAGACGCGACACACGAGAGGGGCGATCGCCCATGGCACGCACGATGGCCGAGAAGGTCTGGGAGGAGCACGTCGTCCGGCGTGCCGACGGCGAGCCGGACCTGCTCTACATCGACCTCCACCTCGTCCACGAGGTGACCAGTCCGCAGGCCTTCGAGGGTCTGCGCCTGGCGGGTCGAGGCGTGCGCCGCCCGGACCTGACCATCGCGACCGAGGACCACAACGTCCCGACGATGGACCTCCTGGCCCCCATCGCCGATCCGGTCTCCCGCAAGCAGGTCGAGACCCTGCGCAAGAACTGCTCCGACTTCGGCGTGCGCCTGCACCCCATGGGCGACATCGACCAGGGCGTCGTGCACGTGGTCGGTCCCCAGCTCGGTCTCACCCAGCCGGGTATGACCGTGGTCTGCGGCGACAGCCACACCAGCACCCACGGCGCCTTCGGTGCCCTGGCCTTCGGTATCGGCACCAGCCAGGTCGAACACGTCCTGGCCACCCAGACCCTGCCGATGCAGCCCTTCAGGACGATGGCGGTCACCGTCAACGGCACGCTCCGGCCCGGGGTGTCCGCCAAGGACATCATCCTCGCCGTGATCGCGAAGATCGGCACCGGCGGCGGTCAGGGCTACGTCATCGAGTACCGGGGCGAGGCCATCGAGGCCCTGTCCATGGAAGCGCGCATGACGGTGTGCAACATGTCCATCGAGGCGGGCGCCCGCGCCGGGATGATCGCCCCGGACCAGACCACCTTCGACTACGTCCAGGGCCGCCCGCACGCGCCCCAGGGCGCGGACTTCGACGCCGCCGTCGAGCACTGGAAGAGCCTGCGCACCGACGAGGGCGCGGAGTTCGACGCCGAGGTGGTCCTGGACGCCGACGAGCTCAGCCCGTTCGTCACCTGGGGCACCAACCCCGGTCAGGGCGTGCCGCTGGACGCCGAGGTGCCCGACCCCGCGTCCTACGAGGACCCCTCCGCGCGCGCCTCCGCCGAGAAGGCCCTGAAGTACATGGACCTCAGGGCCGGGACGCCGATGCGCGAGGTGAGCGTGGACACGGTCTTCCTCGGCTCGTGCACGAACGGCCGGATCGAGGACCTGCGCGCGGCCGCCGAGATCGTGCGCGGACGCAGGGTCGCCGACGGCGTCCGGATGCTCGTCGTGCCCGGCTCCATGCGGGTCAAGGAGCAGGCCAACGAGGAGGGCCTGGGGCAGGTCTTCCTGGACGCGGGCGCCGAGTGGCGCGAGGCGGGCTGCTCGATGTGCCTGGGTATGAACCCGGACCAGCTCAAGCCCGGTGAGCGCAGCGCCTCCACCTCCAACCGCAACTTCGAGGGGCGCCAGGGCCGGGGCGGGCGCACCCACCTCGTGTCGCCGCAGGTCGCCGCCGCCACCGCGGTGCGCGGCACCCTGTCCTCGCCCGCCGACCTGGACCCGCAGTAGTCCCCGACCCCGTCAGGAGAGTCCTCCCATGGAGAAGTTCGACGTCCACACCGGTCGGGCCGTCCCGCTGCGCGCCAGCAACGTCGACACCGACCAGATCATCCCCGCCGTCTACCTCAAGCGGGTCAGCCGCACGGGGTTCGAGGACGGCCTGTTCGCCGAGTGGCGCAAGTCCGACCCGGACTTCGTGCTCAACCGCCCCGAGTACGAGGGTGCGTCCGTCCTGGTGACCGGGCCGGACTTCGGTACCGGCTCCTCCCGTGAGCACGCCGTGTGGGCGCTCCAGGACCACGGCTTCAAGACCGTGCTGTCCTCCCGCTTCGCGGACATCTTCCGGGGCAACTCGCTCAAGGGCGGCCTGCTGACCGTCCTGCTGCCGCAGGAGGTCATCGACCGGCTGTGGGCGGCCATCGAGGCCGACCCCGCCACCGAGGTCACGGTGGACCTGGTGGCGCGTGAGGTGCGCGCCCCGGGGGCGGACGTGCGGGAGCCGTTCGAGCTCGACGACTACACCCGCTGGCGTCTGCTGGAGGGTCTGGACGACATCGCCCTGACCCTCCGACACACGGACGAGATCGGTGAGTTCGAGACCACTCGGGAGCCTTGGAAGCCCGTCACGCTCTAGTTCCGGAACGCCTCTCCGACACGGGATCGGGGGTCGCTGTGACTCAGCGCACCCCCGGTCCCGAATAATTTTACCTTTACTTGACGTGAGCGTTCGCTTACGGTCTTTGTGTCCTTAAGCGCGGCGCGTCCGGAGCCCGGAATCCGGTTATACGTAGGCTTTTGAGGCCCACAGAAGGGGGCAAAAGGGGCTGGTTCACCACCCCCTCCCCTTGCCCAACATCCGTCGCGGAGGGTGACCTCGCAGGTCGGAAGGGCCCCGACACGCCTTGCCCGTGGGCGTTTGTATTTGTGTAAGGGCCTCTGCTTCCCCTAATTTCGTGCGAGCAAGGGGGAACCGGAGGAACCTTATGAACAAGCGTGACCTGATCGACGCGATCTCCGACCGTCTCGGAGACAAGAAGACCGCGACCGAAGCGGTCAACGCTGTGCTTGAGACCATTCAGGCCACCGTGGCGTCGGGCGACAAGGTCGCCATCACGGGCTTCGGCGTTTTCGAGAAGTCCGAGCGTGCGGCTCGTACCGCCCGCAACCCCGCCACTGGCGCCACGATCAACGTCCCCGCGAGCTTCGTTCCGAAGTTCCGCGCTGGCGCTGACTTCAAGGCGCTCGTCAACGGCGACAAGAAGTAGCCTCGCCGCCGTCAGGCGGAGAGGGCGTACCCGCCCGGGTTCCCGTCAGGGGACCCGGGCGGACTGCTGTCCGGGGTGCGGACCGCCGTCCTCAGGACCGTGCCGCCGCCGGGCCGCGTCGGGGGAGACCACCGGCGCGAGGTCCAGCAGGGCGCGGGTGCGGGGGCCCACACCCATCGCGGAGGCGGCCGCCAGGTCCTCGGGGGTGTCCACGTCCCGCCGGACCGACTCCACTCCCGGGACGGACAGTTCCCGGGCCCCACCGGCCAGGTGGCGCGCGCGTGAGGCCCCTTCGAAGGCCGGGGCCAGCGGTCTGCCGGGCGCCGCGGCGAGCAGGGTGGTCCCCACACCGGGTGTGTCAGCCAGGAACGAACGTTCGTGGTCGGAGGCGGCAGCCAGGACCCGCTCCAACTCCTCCGCGCGCAGCGCGGGCAGGTCGGCGGAGAGAGCGCACACACCGAACCCCGGCAGCTTCCCGGCCGCGACCCGCGCACCGTGCTCCAGGGCGGGGTTCAGGCCCCCGCCCGGCTCACCGCCGACCACCACCGCGCCCAGCTCCGACAGCTCGGCGCGCGCACGGGGGTCCTCGGTCACCGCGAAGACCGCCGCCGTCGCCGCGCACGTCCGCGCGGCGGCCACCGTGTCGCAGGCGATCGCGAGCGCCAACTCCTCCCGCCGCTCCCCGGCGGCACGGGCCAGTCGTGTCTTGGCCATGCCGAGGTGCTTGACTGGGACGATCAGGGACCAGCGCACCCCGGCGCGCGGGGCCCCGTCGCGCTCTCCAAAGCCGGTCACGGTTCCCCCGGGACGTTGATGCGGCCACGACAGTGACGAGGGTAGGCCTTCGGGGTACGGCGCGGCGCGGGCGCCCTGGGCGTGTCCGTCCGGGCCGGAAACGGCGTAACCCGGAACTTCGGTACACGTCCTAGACTGAGTCGGTTGAGCTTCCGTGGTCCGGACCGGGCCGGGAGCGAGAAGTGAGGAGTCCCCCGTGGCCAAGCAACGAGAATCGCGATGGGTCAAGTGGGTCGTGTCCCGCATCGTCCGGTTCGTCCTGTGGTTCGTGACCAAGCCCGAGTGGAAGGGCACCGAGCACGTGCCCGCGCAGGGCGGCGTGATCATCGCCGCGAACCACCTGTCGGTGACCGACCCCCTGACGGTCGCGCACTTCCTCTACATCGGTGCCCGGCGCTGGCCGACCTTCACGATGAAGGACGGGGTCATGAAGATTCCCGTGGTCCGCTCGGTGGCCAGGAGCACCGGCCAGATCCCGATCAAGCGCGGCAGCGCCGACGCGGTCAAGGCACTGGGCGAGGCCGAGAAGGCGCTGGTCCAGGACGGCTCGTCGGTGATCTTCTACCCGGAGGGCACCTGCACCCGCGACCCCGAACTCTGGCCGATGACCGCCAGGAACGGCGTGGCCCGGCTGGCCCTGACCACCGGGGTCCCGGTCATCCCCGTCGCGCACTGGGGCGAGCAGAACATCCTTCCCTACGGTGAGAAGAAGCCGCGCCTGCTGCCCCCGCGCAAGCGCATCCAGTTCCACGCCGGTCCGGCGGTGGACCTGTCCGCCTTCCAGGACCAGCCCCTCACCGCGACCGTCCTGGACGGCGCCACCCGGGCGATCATGGCCGACATCACCGCGCTCCAGGCCGAGATCCGCGGCGAACAGCCGCCCGCCGAGCCCTTCGACTTCCGCAGGGCCCGCCAGCAGGAGGCCGAGGCCCGGCGCGCGGAGCGCGGGACCGAGGAGCCGGGGGACACCCGGGGCGCCGACGCCGACACCGACAACGGGAAGAACAGCACGGGGGCATGACCGACCAGATGAGCGCTGACAACGTGAAGGTCGCGGTTCTGGGCAGCGGGTCCTGGGGGACCACGTTCGCCAACATCGTCGCCGACGCCGCGGACCTCGCGCGCAAGAACGGCGAGGGTCCCGTGGCCGAGGTGGTCCTGTGGGGGCGCCGGGCCGAGGTCGTCGACGCGATCAACGAGTCGTCGGAGAACCCGGAGTACTTCCCCGGGATCACGCTCAACGGGGGGCTGCGCGCCACCACGGACCCGGCCGAGGCGCTGACCGGCGCCCGGGTCGTGGTGCTGGCCGTCCCCTCGCAGACCCTGCGGGAGAACCTGGCCGCCTGGCGCGAGCACATCGCCGAGGACGCCGTGGTGGTCAGCCTCATGAAGGGCGTCGAGCTCGGCACCCTCATGCGGATGAGCCAGGTCGTCGGCGAGGTCCTGGAGCTGCCCCGCGAGCGGATCGCCGTGGTGTCCGGGCCCAACCTGGCCCGCGAGATCATCGAGCGCCAGCCCGCCACCGCCGTGGTGGCGTGCCCGCACGAGGAGACGGCCGTCCTGCTCCAGGGGCTGTGCAAGTCCACGTACTTCCGCCCGTACACCAGCACCGACCTGGTGGGCGTGGAGATCGGCGGCGCCATGAAGAACGTGATCGGCCTGGCCGTCGGCGTGGCCGAGGGCATGGGGTTCGGCGACAACACCAAGGCGTCGCTGATCACCCGGGGCCTGGCCGAGACCACACGGCTGGCGGTCACCCTCGGCGCCGACGAGCACACCCTGTCCGGACTGGCCGGGATGGGTGACCTCGTGGCGACATGCTCGTCCCCGCTGTCGCGGAACCGGACCTTCGGTGAGAAACTGGGCGCGGGCAAGACCCTCGAACAGGTCATCGCCGAGACCAGGCAGACGGCCGAGGGGGTCAAGTCCTCCGAGTCGATCCTCGAACTCGGGTGGACCCACGGGGTCGACATGCCGATCACCGAGTCCGTCGTCAAGATGATGCACCACGACATGAGTCCGGCCCAGGCGCTGCTGGCGTTCATGTCACGCAGCACCAAGCCGGAACGCTACGGGGTCTGAGAGCGAGCACGATGACACACACACCCGGTCCCGGGAGCGCGGGGGAGCACACGCGGGCGGTCCGGGCCCCGGCGGCCCCGGTCCCCTCCGAGACCCCCATGCGGATGCCCGTCCACCGAGCCACCACCTACGCGTTCGACACCTCGCAGGGGTTCGCCGACGTGCTGGCCGGTACCCGCGACGGCTACTCCTACGCCCGTATCGACAGCCCCACCGTCGACGCCTTCGCGGACGCGGTCGCGGCGCTGGAGGGCGCGGGGCTCCCGGACCGGGTGCGCGGCCAGGCCTTCGCCTCCGGCATGGCGGCCATCAGCACCGTGCTGCTCGCCCTCACCGAGTCGGGCGCGCACGTGGTGGCCTCCCGCTCGATCTACGGCAACACGCACTCGCTGCTGGACCGGCTGATGCGCCGGTTCGGCGTGCGCACTGACTTCGTGGACATCACCGACCTCGACGCCGTGGACGCGGCGGTCACCCCCGAGACCCGGGTGGTGTTCACCGAGACGCTGTCCAACCCGTCCATGACCGTCTCCGACCTTCCCGGGCTGGCGAGGATCGCGCGCGCGGCGGGCGCCGCCCTGGTGGTGGACTCCACGTTCGCCTCGCCGGCGGTCTGCCGCCCCCTGGAGTTCGGCGCGGACGTCGTCGTGCACTCGGCCACCAAGTACCTGGGCGGCCACAGCGACACCACCGGCGGCGTCGCGGTGGCCGCGCCCGACCTCATCGACCGCGTCCGCTCGGCCCGGATCGACCTCGGTCCGTGCCTGGCCCCGGACGAGGCCTACCTGCTGCACCGTGGCCTGGAGACCCTGCCACTGCGGGTCGAGCGCCAGTGCGCGACCGCGGCCGCCTTCGCCGCCGCCCTGGAGGGTCACCCCCTCGTGGAGCGGGTCGACCACCCGTCGCTGCCCTCGCACCCCGGTCACGCGCTCGCGGGGAAGCTCTTCGACCAGGGCCGCCACGGCGCCGTGGTCACCGTCCACCCGCGCGGCGGCCGGGACGAGGGCATGGCCTTCGCCGACCGGCTGGAGGTGGCCACCATCGCCGCCTCCCTCGGTGGCACGCACACGCTGGCCGGGCACGTGGCCTCGACCTCGCACCGGAACATGAGCGCGGCCGAGCTGGCCGCCGCCGGTGTCTCGCCGGGCGCGGTGCGGTTCTCCATCGGCCTGGAGGACCCCCAGGACCTCATCGAGGACGCCCTCGCGGCGCTCGACGGGGGAAAGTGACACACGGGCGGTTTTCACCCGTACCGGATTCATCAGCAGGCGAGATAGGGTCAGGCAGCATGTCGTCCGAGCAGCGCAAGATTCGGGTCGCCGTCGTCTTCGGCGGTCGTAGTTCCGAGCACGAGATCTCCTGCGTCACGGCGGGCAGCGTCCTGTCCGTGATCGACCAGGACCGTTACGAGGTCGTCCCGGTGGGGATCACGCCCACCGGCAACTGGGTCCTGACCTCCGGCGACCCCGAGAGCCTGCGCATCGACGCGGTGACCAAGGCCCTGCCGACCGTCTCGGAGGAGGGTGTCGAGATCGCGCTGCCCTTCGACACGGCGGGTCAGCTCATGACCGTCAGCCCCAACGAGGGCACGCAGCGGCTGGCCGAGGTCGACGTGGTCCTGCCCCTGCTGCACGGGCCCTTCGGCGAGGACGGCACCATCCAGGGCCTCTTCGAGATGATGGGCGTGCGCTACGCGGGCGCCGGTGTGTTCTCCAGCGCCGCCGCCATGGACAAGGTCTTCATGAAGGCCCTGCTGGTCGGCAACTCCATCCCCACCAGCGACTACGTCGCCATCACCGAGCGCAGCTGGCGGACCGAGCGCAAGAAGGTCCTGGACGACGTCGCGGAGCTGGGCCGGACGGTGTTCGTCAAGCCCGCACGCGCCGGGAGCAGCGTCGGCATCAGCAAGGTGAGCGACGCCTCGGACACCGACGCCGTGATCGCCGCCGTCGAGGCCGCCCGCGAGCACGACCCCAAGGTGCTGGTGGAGGCGCAGGTCATCGGCCGCGAGATCGAGTGCGGCGTGCTGGAGTCCGAGGACGGCGGCACCCCCGACGTCTCCTTCCCCGCCGAGGTGCACGTGGCGGAGGGCTTCGACTTCTACGACTTCGAGGCCAAGTACCTGTCCACGAGCGGCCTGACCATCCCCGCCGAGATCCCGGAGGAGGCCACCGCCCGTCTGCGCGCGATGGCCGCCGACGTGTTCGAGGCCATGGGCTGCGAGGGCCTGGCCCGGGTGGACTTCTTCTACACCGAGGACGGGCGGATCCTCGTCAACGAGCTCAACACGATGCCCGGCTTCACGCCGTCGTCGGCCTTCCCGCAGATGTGGGGCGCCACCGGCCTGGACTACGCCACGCTCGTGGAACGCATGATCACCACGGCGCTGCGCCGCAGCCCCGGTCTGCGCTGACCGCACGGTGACGCGGAGGAGGGGGCGGGCGACCGGTGGGTCGCCCGCCCCCTCCGGCGTTCACGGGATTCGTCAGGGGTGTCTCGGCGGCTGAGGTGCCCCCTGGGGCCCCTGCGGCTGCTCGGGTGGGGGCGAGTGGGGGTGCGCGGGAGTACGCGGGTCCTGGGGAGGCTGGGAGCCCTGGGGCGTGTCGGGCAGCAGCTCACGCGCGAGGATGGTGCCGCCAGCCGTCGCCGCGGGGAACACCGCCACGGCGACGAAGGGGATCGCCAGCAGGAAGTACGTGGGGACCGCGAAGCCCAGCACGCGCCAGCGCCGGGTGCCCATGAAGTGGCGGCGGTCGCGGACCAGGAGCAGGCCACGGCGGTCGAAGGCGCTCGCGGTGAGCTCCACGCCCAGCAGCCACCCGCCCATCACGGCGGTCAGCACCGGTCCGACCATCCAGCCCACCAGCGGGATGAGTCCCAGCAGGAACGCGCCCACGGTCACCAGGAGGGAGACCAGCACGATCCCCACGGACTGGCGGATCGAGCGGACCAGCCCGGCGGCCAGGGACTCCTCCGGGGCCTCCGGCGCCCCGCCCAACTCCTGTTCGACCAGCTCGGCGATCTTGTCGTAGATCGGCGCGCCCAGGCCCAGGGTGACCGTCGTGAACGCCACCACCATGACCAGGACCGCCCCGGCCAGCAGACCCACGGACAGGGCGCCGCGCAGCAGTCCCTGCCAGACGGTGTCCCACTCCCGGGCGAAGGGCGTCGCCCACGCCACCAGGTCCGTCAGGTTCACCGCCAACGTGACCAGCGCCGCCAGGAACAGCAGCGACGTGATCAGGGCGGGCAGCGCGCCCAACAGGAACAGGCGTGGTCTGCGCAGCACGATCGCCAGACCGCGCAGCAGAACGCCGAAACCACCGAAGACCTCACGTACGGGATTCACGGGCGAACACTAGCGCTCCCAGACCGACCGGTACCACCCAGGCCGTTCGAGCAGCTCCTCGTGGGTTCCCGACTGGAGCACCCGGCCGTCGCGGACCACGTAGACGCGGTCCACCCGGTCCAGGCCGGTGAGGTCGTGGGTGATGAGCAGGGTGGAGAACCCCTCGGCGGCGTCGAGCAGGTCGGCCACCACCGCGTCGCGGGTGTCCGGGTCCAGATGAGCGGTCGGCTCGTCCAACACGAGCACGCGCGGTGCGGCGAGCACGGCCCGCGCCAGCGCCAGCCGCTGCCGCATCCCGCCGCTCAGCCCCATACCGTGCGAACCCACCTGGGTGTCCAGCCCCTTGGGCATCGCCTCGACCTCACCGGCCAGGCGGGCCCCGCGCAGCGCCGCCCACAGCTCGTCGTCCCCGGCCTCCGGCCTGGCCAGACGCAGGTTCTCCCGGAGCGTGGAGGCGAACACGTGCGGGTCCTGCGGGACCCCGGACACCACCCTGCGGACCTCGTCGGCCGGGTAGTCAGTGATGTCCACGCCGCCGATCTCCACGCGGCCGCCGTTCGGGTCCATGAAGCGCAACAGCACCGAGGCGAGCGTGCTCTTGCCCGCGCCGCTCGGACCCACCACCGCCACGGTCGCCCCGGCGGGGATCTCCAGGTCCACCCCGTCCAGCGCCCACGGTTCCTCCGGTCCGTACCGTACGCGCAGGTCACGCACCCGCACGGTGGCATCGGCCGCCGGGTCGATCTCCAGCCCCTCCCGTGCAGGAGGCGCGACCCCGGGCGGAGTGTCGAGGACACCGAACAGACGCTCGCCACTGGCCCGGATCGAGCCCAGCCGTGCCGCGACGGCGGGCAGCGGGGCCACGATCTCGAAGGCGGCCAGCGTGGTGAGCACCAGCACCGCCAACGCCGTCGGGCCGATCACCCCGTCGTCCACGGCCAGCACGCCCAGGAACAGGGCGCCCCACACGGTCAGCCCGGTGATCAGGGCGTTGGCCCCGGCGCTCAGGCCGAGGGTCGCGGCGTCGCGCCGGGCCACCCGCGTGAGCTCGGCGTCGGCCTCGTTCACCCGGGCCACCTGACGCTCCATCGCCCCGTAGGCGATCAGGTCCGGGGCGCCCTGGAGGGTGTCCACCAGGGTCGTGGAGAGGCCGCCGCGCGCCCGGGCCTCCCGCCGACCCGGCGCCCGGCCCAGCGCGGCGGCGGCCAGCGGAACCGCGAGCCCGGCGAGCAGCAGCCCCGCCGCCAACAGCAGGCCCCCGGGGACGTACACCACGGTCAGGACCAGCACCGTGGCACCACCGGTGACCACCGACACCAAGGGCGGCGTGAGCCCGCGCACCAGCAGGTCGAGGGTGGCCTCGGTGTCGTTGACCAGGCGCGACACGAGGTCGCCGGAGCGGAAGCGCCCGAACGGCTCGGTCCGGGCCAGCCGCTCGTACACCCGGACCCGCACCTCGGCCAGGGTCCGGAACGCCGCGTCGTGGGTGACCAGGCGTTCCAGGTAGCGGGTCACGCCCTTGCTCACACCCAGCGCCCGGGTGGCGACCACGGCCACGCTCAGCGCGGTGATGGAGGGGTGGTTGGCCGCGGTGGCCAGCATCCAGGCGGCCACGCCCAGCAGGGCCACGCCCGAACCGGTGGCGGCGGCGCCGAGCAGCACGCCCAGTGCGAACCGCGCGCTCCGGGGCCGGGCCAGCCCGATCATCCGGCGCAGGGGGTCCCGGCGCCGTTCCCGCTCTCCGACCTCCGACGGGTGGGTGGCGGTGGTCGTCTCGGCGCTCATCGGTGGGCCTCCCGGGTCAGCAGCGGAAGCGCGGTGGTCCTGAGGTTCGCGCCGAGCGCGGACTCGGCCCACCCGGTGTCGTGGGCGACGATCACGGCGGTACGCCCCTCCAACAGGCGGGCCACCGCAGTGCGCACGGCCCCGGCGTTCTCGGGGTCCAGGTGCGCGGTGGGCTCGTCCAGCAGCACCAGCGGCGCGTCCCGGCACATCGCCCGGGCCAGGGCGATCCGCTGCCGCTGCCCGGCGGACAGGCGCGCGCCCCGCTCGCCCAGCCGGGTCCCGTACCCCTCAGGGAGGGCGGACACGAACGCGTCGGCCTCGGCCATCCGCGCCGCCTCCCGTACCCGGTCCATGTCGGCGTCGGGCGCGCCCAGCCGGATGTTGTCGGCGACGGACACGTCGAACAGATAGGGGTGCTGGGGAACCCAGGCGACGCCCAGACGCCAGTCGTCGGCGGGCACCTCGTCCATCGGGATCCACCGCCCGCCGGGAGCCCGCACGCTGATCCGTCCCTGCGTGGGTTCGCCGAGCCGCAGCAGGAGGGACAGCAGGGTGGTCTTGCCCGAGCCGCTGGGCCCGGTGAGCAGCAGGTGCTCGCCGGAGCGGACGGTCAGGTCCAGTCCGGACAGGGCGGGCACCTCGCGGCCGGGGTAGAGCAGCCCCACCCCCTCGAAGCGGATGTCACCCGAGGCGGCGGGTGCGGGGACCCCGGTCGGTGCCGTGGCCCGCCGCTCCTCGCCGTGCCCGTCCCGACCATTCGTCCCGCGCTCGCGGTCGAGTTCGGTGAAGACCTGGTCGGCGGCGGCCACGCCCTCCATGCTCGCGTGGAACCGGGCGCCCACCTCTCGCAGCGGCAGGTAGGCCTCGGGCGCGAGGATCAGGACCAGGAGGGCGGTCTGGTAGTCCATGTGCCCGCCCAGCAGGCGCAGCCCCACCTCCACCGCGACCAGCGCGACCGCGAGGGTGGCCAGCAGCTCCAGGGCGAAGGCGGACAGGAACGCGATCCGCAGCGTCCCCATGGTCGCGGCCCGGTGGTCGTCGCCGACCCTCCGGATGATGGCGGCCTGGGCCTTGGCGCGGCGGAAGACCGCCAGGGTCGGCAGCCCCTCCACCACATCGAGGAAGTGCCCGCCCAACCGGCTCAGCAGCCGCCACTGGCGCTCGGTGCGCTGTTGGGTGTGCATACCGATCAGCGCCATGAAGATCGGGATGAGCGGCAGGGTCACCAGGATGACGATCCCGGAGATCCAGTCCGCCCAGAACACGACCGCCAGCACCGCGAACGGCACGATGCAGGCCAGGACGAGTTGGGGCAGGTACCGGGAGAAGTACTCGTCGAGGGCGTCCAGGCCCCGTGTGGCGAGGGTGACGAGTTCCCCCGCCCGGGGCGAGCCGTTCTCCCGGTCGCCGCCCTCGGCCAGCCACACCCTGCCCGATCCGGTCACGTGGGAGACCAGTTGGTGTCGCAGCTGCGACTTCGTACGGGCGGCGCTGTGCAGGGCGGACGCCTCGGCGAGGTAGGAGAGCAGGGCGCGGACGATCGCGACCACGGCCACGGCGGCGATCATCCAGCCCAGCGCGTCCATGCCCTCACCGGCCCACACCCCGGTGATGACCCGGGCCAACAGCCAGGCCTGGGCGAGGATGAGGCCGGTGATCAGCACGCCGCTGACCACGGTGACGGCCAGATGCGTCCGGACCGCGCCCGCGGTGCGCACCAGACGTGGGTCGAGCGGTTTCATGTGCGTGGAACCTCGTGGCGTCGGGGCCCGGCCGGAGCGGTGAGGCCGATGGGGCGGATGAGTCGGGGACGCGGGAACACTGTGTGGTCCGGACCAGTATCCGGGGAGGTCGCCGATCGCGCCGTACCCCGCCCTCCGGGGCGATGCGGAGGACGGAGGGCACGGCGCGGGGGAACGCGGCCGGTCAGGCGGCCCGTTCCGGCTCGTTCCCGGTCGGTGTGGTGGTGGGGCCGCCGATCTGCTCGCCGGTGACCCGCTTGCGGAAGACCCAGTAGCTCCAGGACTGGTAGCCGATCACCAGCGGCAGGAACACCAGGGCCACCCACGACATCACGGTGAGCGTGTAGTCGGCTGACGAGGCGTTCTCGACGGTGAGGCTGAAGGCCGCGTCGGTGGTGGACGGGAGCACGTCCGGGAACAGCGACCCGAACAGCGCGGTCACGGCGGTCAGGATGGTCACCGCGGTGGCCAGGAACGACCAGCCCTCACGGCGGTACCAGGCCGCCACCACTCCGGCCACCAGGGCCAGGGCGGCGATCAGCACGAGCGGCAGCGTCCACGGCTTGCCGTAGGCGAACTGGGTCCACAGCAGGAACGCGGCTCCCGCGGGCACGGCCACGCAGGCGGTGACCAGGGTGGCGCGGCGGGCGCGGACCCGGACCGGCCCGTCGGTCTTGAGGGTCAGGAACACGGCGCCGTGCAGGGTGAACAGCGAGAGCGTCGTCAGCCCGCCGAGCAGGGCGTACGGGTTGAGCAGTTCCAGCAGGGACGCGGTGACGATGTGGTCGGAGTCCATCGCCACGCCCCGGACGATGTTGGCGAAGGCCACGCCCCACAGGAAGGCGGGGACGGAGCTGCCGAAGAAGATGGCCCGGTCCCACCAGTCCTGCCAGCGAGGGTCGTCGCGCTTGCCCCGGTACTCGAAGGCCACGCCGCGCAGGATGAGCGCGATGAGGATCAGGAACAGCGGCACGTAGAACCCGCTGAACAGGGACGCGTACCAGGCGGGGAAGGCGGCGAACATGGCGCCGCCCGCCGTGAGCAGCCACACCTCGTTGGCGTCCCAGACCGGGCCGATCGAGTTGATGGCGACCCGGCGGTCCACGGAGTTGCGCCTGCCCATGAAGGGCAGCAGGGTGCCCACCCCGAAGTCGAATCCCTCCAGGACGAAGTACCCGATCCACAGGACGGCGATGGCGACGAACCAGATGACGGCCAGTTCCATGGTCGTTGGCTCCTAGTAGCTGAAGTGGGGGATCTGGGACTCGTCCTCGTCGTTCTCCAGATCCGGGACGAGGTGTGCGGGGCCCTTCTTGACGTACTTCCACAGCAGGCCGACCTCGATGACGAACAGCAGCCCGTACACGGCTGTGAAGATCCCGAGGCTCATGGCCACCGTCCCGAGGCTGACCCCGGGGGAGACGCTGTTCGCGGTGAGGAGTTCACCGTGGACGGTCCACGGCTGGCGGCCCATCTCGGTGAGCACCCACCCGAAGATGTTGGCGAACAGGGCGGCGGGCAGGGCCGCGATCGCGGCGTAGTAGAACCACCTGGTCCTCGGCAGCCGCTTCCGTCCCCGGGTGAGCCACAGCCCCAGGGCGGCCACGGCCACGCCGAAGATCCCGAAGCCCATCATCAGCCGGAAGGCCCAGTACACGACGAACACGTTGGGGATGTAGTCCCCCGGGCCGTAGTACTCCTCGTACGCCTCCTGGAGGTTGTTCATTCCGTGCACCTCGCCGTCGAAGTGCCCGGTGGCCAGGAAGCTCAGGATGTTGGGGACACCGACGTCGATCGGGTTGTACCGCGCCTCGGTGTCGCCGACCGCGAACGTGGAGAAGGGCGCGCCCTCCTCGGTCTCCCACAGGGCCTCGGCGGCGGCGAGCTTCATGGGCTCGTACTCGGCGGCGAGCTTGGCCTGGTGGTCGCCGGAGACGAAAGTGAGCGCACCGGCCATGAGGGTGAAGACCAGGCCGACCTTCAGGGTGGAGCGGAAGAGCGCGAGGTCGCGCTTGGGCGGGGTGACGCCGACCTCTCCGGTGTCGTCGTGCCTGGTGTGGCGCCACAGCTTGAAGGCGCTGACGGCCACCACGAAGAGCCCGGCGGTGACGAAGGCGGCCGAGACGGTGTGCAGGTACGTGGACCAGGCCTGGTCGTTGCTGAGCACGGCCCAGATGTCGTTCAGCTCGGCGCGGCCGTTCTCCGGGTTGACCTCGTAGCCGACGGGGCGGCGCATCCAGGCGTTGGCGGCCAGGATGAAGTACGCGGAGAGGTTGGTGCCGACGGCGACCACCCAGATGCAGGCCAGGTGGATGCCGCGCGGGAGCCGGTGCCAGCCGAAGATCCACAGTCCGATGAAGGTGGACTCCAGGAAGAAGGCCAGCAGGGCCTCCATCGCCAGGGGCGCCCCGAAGACGTCCCCGACGAAGCGCGAGTACTCGCTCCAGTTCATTCCGAACTGGAACTCCTGCACGATCCCGGTGACCACGCCCATGGCGAAGTTGATCAGGAACAGCTTCCCGAAGAACTGGGTGGCCTGGAGGTACTCGTGTCTTCCGGTGCGGTACCAGAAGGTCTGGAGCACGGCCACGATGAACGAGAGCCCGATCGTCAGGGGGACGAAGAGGAAGTGGTAGATCGTGGTGACGCCGAACTGCCACCTCGCAAGGTCTAGAGCTTCCATGCCCGCCTCTCAGTTACCGACCGCCGGTAGTACTACGAACTGTAGTGCTACTGCCTGTCGTACGTGGGTGGACCCCCCTGAGAGACAGGACACGTTGGGTCGGCGGGCGGTGACCTTCGGCAGCAGCCCCCGGGCAACACGACGGCGCGCCCCCGAACCGGGGGCGCGCCGTCGTGCTTCGCGTCTTCGTGGCCCTGGTGCCGAACCAGGCCGGGGCCGTCGTGTGGAGGCGGGAACCAGGTCGTGTTTTTTGGATCATTCCGCGCTCGCGACCACCAGGCTGCCTCTCGCTGCGCCGATGAAGCTCGGACAGCCAGACCCGGGCGGGCCCCCGCTGTGCGAGGCTGCGGAGCTTGCGTAGCAGCGCACAGTAGGGGCGGCTTCGCTCCACGGCTTGCGAGAGATTGCCTGGAGGGCCGCTCGCATCGATGGCGGCTCCGCCGCCACCGGCGAAAGCATCCAAGAACCACGCCCTAGCCGCGCAGCTCCAGCAGGCGCTCCATGTTGTCCACCTCGGACTGCTGGGCGTCGACCATCCCCTGGGCGAAGGTGGTGACCAGCTCCTCGTTGCCGAGCTCCACCTCGGCCTCGGCCATCTCGATCCCGCCGAGGTGGTGGGCGATCATCAGCTCCAGGAAGAGGACCTCGGCCTCCTCGCCCTCGGCGTCGGCGAGCCGCACCAGCTGTTCCTCCGTGGCCCACCCGGGCATGGTCTCGGGGACCTCGCCCTCACCGCCGCCGTGGTCGTGGTCGGCCATCCAGGTCATCGGCGGCTCCGAGGCGCGGGCGTGGAGCCCCCAGGAACTCAGCCAGCCCTGCATGATCCCGATCTGCGCCTGCTGGGTCCGTGCCATGTCCGTGGCGATGGTGTGCAGTTCGACGTCGTCGGTGCGTTCCATGACGACCAGCGACATGTCCACGGCCTGGGCGTGGTGCGTGCTCATGTCACGCAGGAAGCCGGCGTCGGCGCTGGTGTCCAGCGGGTACGACGGACGGCCCATGAGGAACCCCCCGACCAGCGCGAGGGCGACCAACGTCACTGCCATCCAGAGCGGGACGGAGCGTCCGGGTGAGCTCGGGGGCGCGGAGCCGCCGCCCTCCTCCGAGTGGTCGTCGTGCTCGGCCGACCCGTCCTCGTACGACTCCTCGTCGGAACGGCCGGCGTCGCTCGCCGCCGCCCCGGTCACATGCCCCATCGGAACCACCCTGGTCAAATCGCACCACTCTGATGACAAAGTAGAGGATAGGAAAGTCCCATTCGACCACATCCAGCCCAGGAGACCCAGTGGCCAAGAAGACGAAGGCGGAGGAGCGTCGAGCTCGCGCCGCCGCCCTGCGGGAAGAGCAGCGTAAGAAGGAACGCCGCGCCAAGATCCTCAAGATCGCCGGGATCAGCGTAGCCTCCGCGGCGGTCCTGGGTCTGCTGGGAACCGCGGTCTTCATGGAGTTCCGCTCCCGCAACATCGCCGGTGTGCAGGAGTACGCCGTCGACGAGTACAACCACGTCCCGGACGGCCAGCGCGTGGACTACGAGCAGTCCCCGCCGGTCGGGGGCCAGCACTGGAACAGATGGCAGAACTGTGGTGTGTACACCGAACCGCTGATGCCGGAGTTCGCGGTCCACTCCCTGGAGCACGGCGCGGTCTGGATCACCTACGAACCGGACATCGCCGAAGAGGAGATCGAGGCGCTCCAGGGCTTCTACAACCCCGGCGACTACCTCGTCATCAGCCCCTACGAGGGTGACATGCCCGCGCCGATCGTCGCCTCCAGCTGGGGCCGCCAGATCACCGCCGAGAGCGCGGACGACGAGGACCTCGCCCGCTACGTCCAGTTCTACGAGCGCGGCCAGGACGTCCCCGAGCCCGGCGCCGCGTGCTCCGGCTCCATCTCGTTCACCGCGGCCGAGATCGAGGCCGAGATCGCCGAGGACGGCGCGGACGCCGAGTCCCTGGAGGGCGCGGACAGCGACGAGTCCGGCTCGGACGCGGAGAACGAGGACACCGACACCGAGGGCACCGACGAGCCCAGCGCGGCCCCCGACGAGGGCGGGGAGTAGCGCCGAGAGCGCCCCACCCACCCCCCGACACCTCCCCAAGACGCGAAAGTGGGGCCGAAGGCGATCCTCCCGCCTCCGGCCCCACACGTGTCTCGGGGGAACGGGCGCCGCTCGGGCGCGGTCACTGCCGGCTGTCGGCCCGCTCTTCCAGGTGCTCGGCGATCAGGTCACTCAGCTCGCTCAGGGCCGGGGCGGGCGGGCCGTAGGAGGGCGGCACGGAGAGTTCGACGTAGGCCTCGCGCTCGACCGCCGTGTACACGGTGGGAGCGTCCTCGGGCTGGGGGAGCCACGCGACACCGTTGACCTCCTCCAGGATCGAGTCCAGTTCCAGGGAGGAGGGCTGGGGAACGCCGCACCGAAGGCCGATGGGCGGGTCGCCCCAGGCCGCCATGATCTCCGACTCGGGCTGGACCGTCGCGCGGTCGGCGCCGAGAAGGGTGTCCGGGAGGTCCGAGACCAGCGCCGCGCAGGCCTCGGCGGTCTGACCGTCCGTCTCGGGGGGTTGCATCTGCACGGTCTGGCCGCAACCGGCCGTCACCAGGACGACGGCAAGGGCCGCTCCGAAGTAGCGCTTGGGCACGGGCAACCTCGCTCCGTCGACTCAGTCGACCTCAGATGTTGACGATGGGACAGGTAAGGGTACGGGCGATGCCGTCCAGACGCTGAATCCGGGCGACCACGAGGGAACCGAGGGCGTCCATGTCCTCCGCCCGCGCCTGCACGATCACATCGTAGGGACCGGTGACGTCGTTGGCCTGGTCGACCCCCGCGATCCCGCGCACACGCTCCGCGACCTCGGCGGCCTGGCCGACCTCGGTTTGGACCAGGATGTATGCCTGCACCATGTTGACTACTCCTTCATGCCGGGCCGGGTGGGGTGCCGAGCGGACGCGGCCCCGGCCGGAGGGGCACAGCCGATGACGAACGGATGACGAAAGTGGGGGCCTGACCACGGGGTCTAGACCACTGCGCCGGAGCGTCACCGTACCCTGATCTGTGTGTTGAGCACCATTGGGGGTCTTGGCGAGTTCGCTCTGATCGAGCGCGTGACGGGCCAATTCCCCAGGACGGACGACGTAATCCTCGGACCCGGCGACGACGCCGCGGTCGTGGCCGCGCCTGACGGGCGCACGGTCGCGACCACGGACCTCCTCGTCGAGGGCCGCCACTTCCGGAGGGACTGGTCCACCGCCCGCGACGTCGGGCACCGCGCCGTGGCGCAGAACTACGCCGACGTCGTGGCCATGGGCGCGCGCCCCACCGGGCTGCTCATCGGCTTCGCCGCACCGGCCGAGCTCCCGCTGGCCTGGGCCGAGGAGTTCACCGCCGGGGTGCGCGACGAGTGCGCCCGGGCCGGGGGAGCGGTGGTCGGCGGGGACACGGTGGGCTCGCCGACCCTGACGATCGCCATCACCGCTCTCGGGGACCTGGAGGGCCGGGCCCCAGTCCGCCGCGACGGCGCCAGGCCGGGTGACGTGGTCGCCTACACCGGCCACCTCGGCCTGTCCGCCGCCGGTCTCGCGCTCCTGGAAGGGGGCGTCGACGGACCGGCGGAGTGCCTGGCCGAGCACCGCAGGCCGAGCCCGCCCTACGCCGCGGGCCCGGAGGCGGCCCGGCTCGGCGCGACCGCGATGCTCGACGTGAGCGACGGACTCGTCCAGGACCTCGGGCACGTGTGCCGTGGCAGCGGGGTGGGAATCCTTCTGGACTCGGAGGCGTTCCGGCCCGAATCCGCACTCCTCGAAGCCGTCCGTGTACTCGGGGCTCCCACGGGGAAGGCTGTGGACGCCGCCCGTCGCCTGATGGTGGCCGGCGGTGAGGACCACGCTCTCGCCGCGGTCTTCCCACCCGAGGTCGTGCTCCCGGAGCACTGGCACCGCGTGGGCACCGTGGGAGAGGCACCGCAGGAGGGCGGCCGGGCCGCCGTCACGGTGGACGGGAACGTGGTCGAACGCGGTGGGTGGGATCATTTCCGGCGGGACTGAGCCCGTTTGGATTTGTCCTGTTTGGTGATCGCGCTAGGCTTTGCCATCGCGGTCAGCGTTGGCCTACGGACAGTGGTATGACCTCGCGGGGCCCGAACCCGCGGCGATCCACCCGAGGTGAGACCCCTGGTCGGCACGGCCGACGGCCCAGGGTGAGCAAGGCCAGCGGAACAACGTCGGAGGGCGGCACATGGGGCGGCATGGCTAGGCGGCACGGCCACCGTCGTGGAGCCCACCGCAGCGAACCGGAGAACGCCGGAGCGCTGCGGCGGTTCGGAGGACTCCTCGAGAGCACGGTGCCCAAACGGGTCGAGCCGCCGAGGCTGCTCAACGTCCTCGTGGTCTCCGGGGTGATACTCGGACTGCTCCTGTTCGGCTACAGCACCACGCAGATCTACCTCCAGTTCGGCGGCCCTCCCGGCGCGACGGAGGCACCCGGACCCCAGGACGGCACCGAACCCACCCACGACGCCTCCCCGCGTCCGGACCGCGGCGGCGCCTCGTCAGGGGAGGGGAACACCGGGCCGCAGACCCAGGCGGGGTCGGAGCCCACGGCCGTCTCGTACCAGGTGCTGGAGGCTACGGCGGTCGGCTTCACCAGCAGGGTGACCGTCACGAACACCTCGCGGACCCGGCTCGACGCCTGGGAACTGGCCCTGGCCTTCGAGACCGCCGACGTCACCGAGGTGCACGACGCGGACTGGGAACCGTTGGACGACGGCATCCTCGCCCGCCAGTCCGGGACCGACGGTCACCTGGATCCGGGTGAGTCGGTGACCCTGACCTTCGACGCGATCGGTGTCTCCCAGAGCCCCGTCCGGTGCTCCCTCAACGGCCACGTGTGCGACCTGTAGAGCCGTGACCCTGGTCGTCCGGTCGTCACACGAGTCACTTCAGCACCGGCTCCGGACAGCACGAAGGCCCCCCGACCGAAGTCGGAGGGCCCTTCGAGAACCACGGGTGGCAGGGGACCCTAGCGGGTCACCTTGCCGGCCTTGATGCACGAGGTGCACGCGTTCACACGCTTGGGCGTGCCGCCCACGCGGGTGCGAACGGTCTGGATGTTGGGGTTCCAGCGGCGGCGGGTGCGACGGTGCGAGTGGGAAACACTGTTACCGAACCCTGGTCCCTTGCCGCAGACGTCGCAGACGGAAGCCACGGTAACTCCATTCAAGTGCTCGGGATCGCGCACGTCGCCGCACGCGAGAGGTCATCCGGCCAGAGGAGGCCGGGTGGGCAGGCTGGCGAGGACGCCAACCGGGGAAGAGTACACGAAGGACATGCCCGAAGGTGAAATCAGACCACTGGCGGGCGTCCGTACGCGCTACGGCGGGGAACGGCGCGACCGAGGCCTCACACACCCACCGGAGCATCGAGATCAGCCACGCGGGCATGGCGAAAACGCGATGAACTCTGACGAGTATACCCCGGTTGGAGGGGGCGGCTGCACCAGTGCCGCCGGTGCCACCAGTGCCGCTGCGTCGCCGACGCGACCGACACGGGCGGTCAGCGTACCGGCCGCCCCCGGTCGTCGCACCGGAGGTCTACGGTGACACTGACGGGCGACCCCACGAGGCAGGACGGGAACCACAGTGAGCACCTGGGACGAGCCGCTGCGTAAAGGACCCCTCGGCGGCAGGACGGCGAAGGCACTCGCCGACAAACTCGACCTCCACACCCTCGGCGACCTGCTGCGCTACTACCCGCGCCGCTACGACCGCCGGGGCGAACTCACCGACCTCGCGCTCCTGCGGGAGGGGGAGGACGTCACCGTGCAGGCCAAGGTCCTGGACGCCCGGCGGCGCACCATCCCCGCCCGCCAGGGCCGCCGCCGCATGGACATGATGGAGGCCACCGTCACGGACGGCACCGGGCGCCTCCACCTGACCTTCTTCAACCGCGGCTCCCACCACCAGAACACCCTCGTCCCCGGGCGGCTGGCCATGTTCTCCGGCCGGGTGTCCACCTTCAAGGGCCGCCGCCAGCTCGACCACCCCGAGTACGTGCTCCTGGACGACGAAGGCCTCGAGGGCGAGGCCGCCCGGGCCTACGCCAACGAGCTGATCCCCGTCTACCCGGCGGTCAAGGGGCTGGACTCCGCCACCATCGCCCGGTCCGTCGGGGTCGCGCTGGACTACGCCACCGACATCCCCGACCCCCTCCCGCCCGAACTGCGGTCCCGCAAGGGGCTCCTGGGTGTCCACAAGGCGCTGGAGCGGATCCACCGGCCCGCCGAGTGGTCCGAGGTCGGGGCCGCCAGGCGCCGCCTGAAGTGGGACGAGGCCTTCGTGCTCCAGCTGGCCCTGGCCCAGCGCCGCCAGCAGGCCGAGGAACTGCCCGCCAAACCGCGCCCCGGAGTGGACGGCGGCCTCCTCGACGCCTTCGACGCCCAGCTCCCGTTCACGCTCACCGACGGCCAGAAGGAGGTCGGTGAACGCCTGGCCGAACGGCTCGACGCCACCCACCCCATGCACTGCCTCCTCCAGGGCGACGTCGGAGCGGGCAAGACCCTGGTGGCCCTGCGCGCGATGCTGCGGGTGGTGGACTCCGGCGGCCAGGCCGTCATGCTCGCCCCCACCGAGGTCCTGGCCCAGCAGCACCACCGCTCCATCGGCGCCATGCTCGGGGCGCTCGGCAGGGCCGGGCAGATCGACGGCGCCGACACCGCCACCCGCGTCGCCCTGCTCACCGGTTCCATGAACACCGCCGCGCGGCGCGAGGCCCTGCTGGAGGCCGCCTCGGGTCAGGCGGGAATCGTCGTGGGCACCCACGCCCTCCTCCAGGAGCACGTCTCCTTCGCCGACCTCGGCCTGGTGGTCGTGGACGAGCAGCACCGGTTCGGGGTGGAGCAGCGCGACGCCCTGCGGGAGAAGGCCAGGGACGGACGTCCGCACGTGCTGGTGATGACCGCCACACCGATCCCGAGGACCGTCGCGATGACGGTCTACGGCGACCTCGACGTGGTGGCCCTCACCCAGCTGCCCCAGGGACGCGCGCCGATCTCCACCCACGTCGTCCCCGCCCACGAGAAGCCGCACTTCCTCACCCGAGCCTGGGAACGCGTCCGCGAGGAGGTCGGCCAGGGCCGCCAGGCCTTCGTGGTCTGCCCCCGGATCGGGGACGGCACGGACGGCTCCGGTGACGAGGTCGAGCCCCCGCCCGAGGACGCGCCCCCGGGCGCCCGGCCACCGCTCGCGGTGCTGGACGTGCTCGCCCGCCTCAAGGAGGGCCCGCTGGCGGACGTACGGGTGGAGGCCCTGCACGGACGGATGGCCCCGGACGACAAGGACGCGGTGATGCGCCGCCTGACCTCGGGCCAGACCGACGTGGTCGTGTCCACCACCGTCATCGAGGTCGGTGTGGACGTGCCCAACGCCACCGTCATGGCGATCATGGACGCCGACCGGTTCGGGATCTCGCAGCTGCACCAGCTGCGCGGCCGGGTCGGTCGCGGACAGTTGCCCGGGCTCTGCCTGCTGGTCACCGAGGCGGAGGAGGGCAGCCCCGCCCGCGAACGGCTGGCCGCCGTCGCCGCCACCACGGACGGGTTCGAGCTGTCCCGCGCCGACCTGGAGATGCGTCGTGAGGGCGACGTGCTCGGCGACGCCCAGTCCGGGGCGCGTTCGAGCCTTCGCATGCTCACGCTGGTCAAGGACGAGGAGCTGATCGGCGAGGCCCGCGAGGAGGCCACCCGCCTGGTGGCCGAGGATCCGGGTCTGACCGCCCACGAACCGCTGGCCGACGCCCTGGCGGCGTTGCTCCCCGAGGAACGCGCGGAGTACCTGGACAAGACCTGAGCGCTTCCGAGGCACGAGGCGGCCCCTGGCCGGTCGTACCCGGGCTCGGGGCCGCCGCGAACCGGGGCCCTCTTCGGTCTTCGACGCCTTCGTGGAGGTGCCGGTCCCCTTCCGGTACGCCAACCCGGTCGTCCGCAGGGGGAGGGGCGTCGCCTCCGGGAAGCGGCCTTCCTCCTCAGCGGACGCGCAGCCGCAGCGCGCGGGTTCCCGTTGTGTGTGCACGCTCAGACTCGGGTTCCCGTGGTGAGCGTGCACCCTCCAGCGGGCGTGCACCTCAGCACGAGTGCGCCCGCGGCGCGCTTCCGTGGTGCGCGTACCTGCTCAGCGCGGCGTGCAGCCGGAGTGAGCGGGTTCCCGTAGTGCGTGTGCACGCTCAGACTCCGGCTTCCGTGGTGCGTGTTTGCCCGTAGCGCGCGGGCTCCCGCAGTGCGCGGGCCCACGACGGCGTGTGTTCCGGTGGTGCGAGGGCTTCCGTGGTGCGTGTGCACCCGCTTGTCCACAGGCGGCGGGGTTCCCACTGGCGGAGTGCGCCCGCCCGGTGTTGACTCGATATCGGGGGAGCTTCCGGCTCCGCCAGCCTCAGCGTGCCCGGGGGCGCACTACCGTGGGGGCCATGACCCGCATCATCGCCGGGGCGGCGGGCGGACGACGCATCTCCGCCCCCGACGGCCGCACCACCCGACCCACCAGCGACCGGGCCCGCGAGGCCCTGTTCGCCTCCGTCCAGTCCGACCTCGGCTCCCTCGACGGGCTCCGGGTGATGGACCTCTACGCGGGGTCCGGGGCGATCGGCCTGGAGGCCCTGTCCCGGGGGGCCGCGCACGCGCTCCTCGTTGAGGCCGACCGCAAGGCGGCCCGCGTGGTGAAGGAGAACATCACCACACTGCGGCTTCCCGGCGCTGAGCTGGCCGCGGACCGGGTCGAGCGGGTTCTGGCGCGCGGCAACCAGGCCGCTCCCTATGACTTCGTCGTGGCTGACCCGCCGTACGCGGTCACCGACGAGGAGGTCGCCTCGGTGCTGTCCGCCCTGGTCGAGCACGGTTGGCTGGCCCCTTCAGCGATGCTCGTGGTGGAGCGGTCCAAGCGCGGCGCCGAACCCGAGTGGCCGCGTGGGATCGAGCGGGACCGCAGCCGCAAGTACGGCGAGGCGATCCTCTGGTACGCCCGCACCACCGAGTAGATATCGGGCATACGCCACGTTTTCTGGCGCCGCACCAGGGAAGGTTCAGACGACCCGGTGGGGTGACTTCCGTGATGCCCGGGCCGGGTGTGAAAGCGGACACTGAGGACCGCTAAGTGGGAGTTGCCCGAAATGGGGCGGGGGTGAGCCCCTACGATCTCTGTACCCGTGAGTAGTACCTGAGAGGGGCGATCCACCGTGCGCCGAGCCGTCTGTCCGGGCTCCTTCGACCCGGTCACCCACGGACACATCGACATCATCGGGCGAGCCGCCAAGCAGTACGACGAGGTCATCGCCGCCGTACTCAACAACGTCAACAAGCGGGGGCTCTTCACCGTCCCCGAGAAGCTCGACATGCTCACCGAGGGCACCACCGAGTTCGACAACGTCCGGGTCAGCGAGTTCGACGGACTCCTCGTCGACTTCTGTCGCGAGAACGGCATCGAGACCATCGTGCGCAGCCTGCGCTCGGTCAGCGACTTCGACTACGAACTCCAGATCGCGCAGATGAACTACCGGCTCTCCGGCGTCGAGACCGTCTTCATGACGGCCAACCCGCAGTACTCGTACCTGTCGTCCAGCCTGGTCCGCGAGATCGCCATGCACCGCGGCGACGTCTCCAGCCTGGTCACGCCGTACGTCCAGGGGCGCCTCAAGGAGAAGTACGCCGAACGCGCCCAGGGATAACCCCCCTCCGCGAGCCCGATCCCGCCCTCTCCGCAGGTGCCTTCGGGGGGCTGATTTGGGTGGTCGGCGACATGGTAGGTAGAATCTGGGTTTGACCATGGGCGTCGCCGGTCCTCGGCGTGCGCTCAGGCCGGTCAGCACCACCGCGACAGCACGACATGCATCACGTCGGCGGCCGCGTGCCCGGCACCCGGAACTCTCCTGAAAGCGCGATCACTCTGTCTCGTCTAGATGCCCGTGACCCGTACGTGGTCGACACCCGCCAGCTGGGTCGCCAGCCGGGGTCGATGCGTACCGTCAACCGAATCGTGACCGTCCCCGAGGCGCTCGAGACGGCGATGGCCAGCGTGCCCAAGGGCCAGGAGATCGAGCTGGACCTGCGCCTTGAGGCGGTGATGGAGGGTGTCCTCGTCACCGGGACCGTCAACGGTCGCCTCACCGCGGAGTGCTCCCGCTGCCTCGACCCCCTCTCCGAGGAGTTGGAGGCCGGGTTCCAGGAGATGTACCGCTACCCCGCCGACGACGACGTGAGCGTCCGAAGCGACGAGGACGCGGACGACGATGATGAGGACTACTATCTAGAGGGCGATCTGCTCGACCTCGAACCGGTGATCCGAGACGCCGTCGTGCTCGCGCTCCCGCTCTCACCGCTGTGCGGCCCGGACTGCCCCGGCCTGTGCGCCGAGTGCGGTGTCAAGCTCGCCGACGCCGGGCCGGACCACGGTCACGGCGACGGTGTCGACCCGCGTTGGGAGGCGCTCCGCGACATCGCGGAGAAGCCCGACCAGCAGTGAGTCCAGTGACCCGGTCGAGTGCGGTACCCAATGGGAACCGCCGACGACCGGGGCACACCCTCCCCGCCACAGCGCGCGGGGTGACCAGATAAGCGACCTCCCGCGACCGCGGGGGTGACCCAGGAGGATTGAAGTGGCCGTCCCGAAGCGGAAGATGTCGCGGAGCAACACCCGGACCCGCCGTTCCCAGTGGAAGGCGTCGCGCCCGGTGCTGGTCAACTGCCCGCGCTGCCGTGACCCGAAGCAGCCCCACATCGCGTGCCCGTCCTGCGGCACCTACAACAACCGCCAGGTCATCAACCCGGCCTAACCCGGACGTGCCAGGCTTCGGGCCGTGCGCCCGATCCCGTACTCCCGGACATCATCGGGGCGGAACCCTCTGAGGGCTCCGCCCCGAAGTGCTGTCCGGAAAGGGCCGTCCCGGGGGTCAGTGTCCCCAGGGCTTTGTAGAGTGATCTCGACGGACCGTGGGAAGACCATGATCCGTGGTGTCCGACACCGATCCCGGTCCCACAGGGGCTCCCGAGATCGTGGTGGCCGCCGGGGGAGTTCGCGCTCCCGCGACGATCACCTCGTTTTCGAGCGTCCCGGACGGGTCGGGGGACACCCCCACCTCCGCGCGCCGTCCTCGGCGCGCCCAACAGGGAAGCGAACTCGCGTGGCTAGCCAACTCTCCGTCTCCGAGGCCAGGTCGTTCCACCGTGCGATCGGGGTCGAGGTGGACCCCAAGATCCTGCTCCGGGCCCTGACCCACCGCTCCTACGCGTACGAGAAGGGCGGCCTGCCCACCAACGAGCGCCTGGAGTTCCTCGGTGACTCCGTGCTCGGCCTGGTGGTCACCGACACCCTCTTCCGAAAGCACCCGGACCTCCCGGAGGGCCAGCTCGCCAAGCTG
The DNA here is from genome assembly GCF_001083815.1 of Nocardiopsis sp. SBT366. Classification (NCBI taxonomy): domain Bacteria; kingdom Bacillati; phylum Actinomycetota; class Actinomycetes; order Streptosporangiales; family Nocardiopsidaceae; genus Nocardiopsis; species Nocardiopsis sp. SBT366. The sequence continues at coordinate 79,775 of NZ_LAVM01000012.1, forward strand.
CGCGCCGCCGTCGTCAACATGAGGGCGCTGGCCGACGTCGCGCGCGGGCTGGGCATCGGCGAGTACATCCGGCTGGGCCGTGGCGAGGAGGGCACCGGGGGGCGCGACAAGTCGTCGATCCTCGCGGACACCCTGGAGGCCATCATCGGCGCGGTCTACCTGGACCGCGGCCTGGACACCGCCTCGGAGTTCGTGCACCGCCTCTTCGACCCGCTGATCGCCACCGCCTCCGGGCTGGGCGCCGGACTGGACTGGAAGACCTCCCTCCAGGAGCTCACCGCCGCCGAGATGCTCGGCGTGCCCGAGTACCACGTGGACGAGAGCGGCCCCGACCACCAGAAGACGTTCCGCGCCACCGTGCGGGTCGCCGGGGAGAGCTACGGCCTGGGTGAGGGCCGCAGCAAGAAGGAGGCCGAGCAGCAGGCCGCGGAGTCCGCGTGGAAGGCCATCCGGGCCCGCGCGGACCGCGCCGCCGAGCAGGCCAGGGGCGGATCCAGCGGCAACGGGCAGGGCTGAGCGGTGCCCGAACTCCCCGAGGTCGAGGTGGTCCGGCGCGGCCTGGCCGAACACGCGGTGGGGCGTCGGATCGGCGCCGTCGAGGTGCTGCACACGCGCTCGGTCCGCCGCCACGTGCCCGGCCCCGCCGACTTCGCGGCTCGGCTCGGAGGGCAGACCCCCACGGCTGTGCGCCGCCGTGGCAAGTACATGTGGCTCGTGCTGGACAGCGGCGACATGCTCCTGGCCCACCTGGGCATGAGCGGGCAGATGCTGGTGCAGCCGCGGGGCAAGCCGGACGAGAAGCACCTGCGGGTGCGGATTCCGCTGGACGACGGCAACGAACTGCGCTTCGTCGACCAGCGCACCTTCGGTCACCTGCTGCTGGACCGCGAGGGTGAGCGCGCGCAGGTGCCGTCCTCGGTGGACCACATCGCCCTGGACCCACTGGACGCCGAGTTCGTGCCGGAGGCGTTCGTCAGGGCGCTGCGGGCCAAGCGGACCGAGGTGAAGCGGGCGCTGCTGGACCAGTCGCTGATCAGCGGTGTGGGAAACATCTACGCCGACGAGGCACTGTGGCGGGCCCGGCTGCACTGGTCCCGTTCCACGCGGGGGCTGTCCAACGCCCAGGCGCTGGAGCTGCTCGGCCACGTCACCGAGGTGATGACCGAGGCCCTGGACGTCGGCGGGACCACGTTCGACGGCCTGTACGTGAACGTCAACGGTGAGAGCGGCTACTTCGAGCGGGGGCTCAACGCCTACGGGCGGCAGGACCGTCCGTGCGGCCGCTGCGGCACGCTGATCGTGCGCGAGGCGTTCATGAACCGCTCCTCGTTCAGCTGTCCGAGCTGCCAACGGGTTCCTCGCGCCCGTGTCTGAGTCCGACGGGCACCGGTTTCAGTAGCCCGAAATGAAGTATTTCGTTCAAATTTCGGTGCTTTTGTGGTCTCGAGTGGCGTGTCGGTGAGCAAAGTGTCGCCGTGAGGTAAGGGAGAGTTCGGGGCCGTGGGGAAAGAGGGAGAGCCGGTCCGCCTGACCGCGTGGGTGCGCGGTCGGGTCCAGGGAGTGGGTTTTCGCTGGTGGACGCGGGCTCGCGGGTTGGAGCTCGGATTGAGCGGCGCCGCCACGAACCTGGACGACGGCCGGGTGGAGGTCGTCGCGGAGGGGTCACGGGAGTGCTGCGAGAGGCTTCTGGGGCACCTGAGAAGCGGCGAAACCCCGGGAAGAGTGGACTCCGTGGTGGAACGCTGGGCTTCGCCCGGGGGTTCCTTCGACGGTTTCGTCGAGCGTTGAGTATGCTGGAACGGTAACGCGGTTCGAGCATCGACCGTGGGGCGGCGCGACCGGGTCTCAGAGGACGGGCGCCGCGACTCACGGGGACCACCGCGCAAGCCCTTGGAGGCCGTGCGTGCCGGCGTCACCGCCGGGGGTGGATCACGTTCTGACCGTGCGGTGCCACATGCCCAGGTGGTTTCGGCCTGGTGTGTGGTCGTTACGGACTGTTGTAATCCAATCTTGACCAGCGGCGCGCGGAGTGAGACTCTGGAAGGCACACCGCGCAACTTCCGCCCGTGGCGTCGGACCTGGGCAAACCGGGTCGACAGGTACACGCGGGGACACGTATGCGCGCATCCAACTGGTCACTCAGTGTGGAGGACCCACATCATGGCGAAGGCTCTGTTTGGCCACGTCGGCGGCTCCGACCCTCGGATGGTCTCGGAGATGCGACGGCTTCAGAAGCGGGTACGCGACCTCGAGGACGAGATCAGCCGTCTTCAGGCGAAGAACGACCAGCTCAGCATGGCCGTCACCGACGTCGCCTCCAGCGCGACCGACCGCGAGCCCGCGCTCGCCTGACACCGTGACGTCGTGAGGGCCGTCCGCGACGGCTCGGAGACGACACGCGGAGGATGATCCACTGACGGGGACGCCGAAGCCACTTACTGGCGTCCCTGGCCGGATCACTCCGGACAGTCGAAGACTCGACACCCGGTCGACCCGTACCGGATGCGCTCCGGCGCCGAACGGGAACCCCGAAACCGCACTCACTTTCCCTTCCCTTGCGGTTTCCTTTACCGTTGTACCCGGCGGGACATCACGCAACCCTCCGTGTTCACGGGACATCCCCCCTTTCCGACACCCCGTGGGCTCCAGCACCCGCCCGGGGTCACGGTGTCGCAGCTCATCGCCCCCGGGTGCCCCCAACACCGCACTTCAGGCCCGGCTTCATGGCACCCTTGGTGTCGGCCCCGTGGCGACCGCCCGTGGCGAGAACGGTGACCGTCGTGGGAGGCGCGGATGTACCTGAAGAATCTGACGCTGCGCGGCTTCAAGTCGTTCGCGTCGGCCACCACCCTGCGCTTCGAGCCCGGCATCACCTGTGTGGTGGGGCCCAACGGGTCCGGCAAGTCCAACGTCGTCGACGCCCTGTCCTGGGTGATGGGCGAGCAGGGCGCCAAGTCCCTGCGCGGCGGCAAGATGGAGGACGTTATCTTCGCGGGCACCTCCACCCGCCAGGCGCTGGGCCGTGCCGAGGTCAGCCTCACCATCGACAACAACGACGGCGCCCTGCCGATCGACTACACCGAGGTCACCATCAAGCGGACCATGTTCCGCAACGGCGGCTCGGAGTACGCGATCAACGGCGACACCTGCCGTCTTCTCGACATCCAGGACCTGCTCAGCGACTCCGGTATCGGCCGTGAGATGCACGTCATCGTCGGCCAGGGGCAGCTGGACACCGTCCTGCACGCCGGGCCCGAGGAACGCCGCGCCCTCATCGAGGAGGCGGCGGGCATCCTCAAGCACCGCAAGCGCAAAGAGAAGGCGATCCGCAAGCTCAACGCGATGCAGGGCAACCTGGACCGCGTCACCGACCTCACCGCCGAGCTCCGCCGCCAGCTCAAGCCCCTGGGCCGCCAGGCCGAACTCGCGCGCAGGGCCGCCGTCATCCAGGCCGACCTCCGTGACGCCCGCCTGCGCCTGCTCGCGGACGACATCGTCACCCTCACCGACCAGCTGGCCAAGGAGGAGGCGGACGAGAAGGAGGTCCTCACGCGTCGTGGGGCCGCCGAGACCGCCCTCAACCAGGCCCAGGAGCGCGAGGCCGAGCTGGAGGAGCGGGCCACCGCCGCCGCCCCCGCCCTGGCCCGGGCCTCCGAGACCTACCACTCACTGTCCCGCCTCACCGAACGCCTCGACGCCGTCCGCGGGCTGGCCACCGAACGTCACCAGAACCTGGTCGCCGTCCAGGGCGAGGTGATCCAGCGCCGCGACCCCGAGGAACTGGAGATGGAGGCCGAGGAGGCCGCCGCCCAGGAGGAGGAGCTCCAGACCCGTCTGGAGGAGGCCCGCGAGGTCCTGGAGACCAGCGTCACGGAGAGATCCGCCGCCGAGGACGCCCTGCACCGTGAGGAACGGCGCCTGGAGGCCGCCTCCCGCGCCGCGGCCGAACGCCGCGAGGGCATCGTCCGGCTGGCCGCCCGGGTGGAGGGGCTGCGCGGACGGCTGACCTCCAACGAGGCCGAGATCACCCGTCTGGAGGAGGCCGCCCAGCAGGCCGCCGAGCGAGCCGCCACCGCCCAGTCCGAGTACGAGATGGCCGCCGAGGAGTCCGCCGGGCTCGACGAGGGTGACGCCGAACTCGACGAGACCCAGGAGCGCTTCGCCCGCCAGCTGTCCGCAGTGGACGCCGAGCTCAACCAGCTGCGCGACACCGAACGCTCCGCCGAGGGCGAGCGCGCCGCACTGGCCGCACGCAAGGAGGCCCTCGAACTGGGCCTGGCGCACAAGGACGGCGCCGGAACCCTCCTGGACGCGGAGCTGCCCGGCATGCTCGGCAGCCTCGCCGCTCTCGTCCAGGTCGAACCGGGCCACGAGACAGCCGTCGCCGCCGCCTTCGGAGTGGCCGCGGGCGCGGTCGCCGTCAGCGACGAGGCCAGCGCCGCCGCGGCCCTGGAACTGCTCAAGTCCGAGGACGCCGGCCGGGCCGGGATCGTCGTGGCCCGCGCCGTCCCCTCCGCCGACCGCGCCAGCTGGCCGCCCCTGCCCGGGGGCGTCCGCTACGCCGCCGACGCCGTCACCGCACCGGAGCACCTGTCCGACGCGGTCGCCGCGCTCCTGGACCGGGTTGCGCTGGCCGCCGACACCCAGGGGGCCCGCGACCTGGTCTCCGCCCTTCCACAGGTACGCGCGGTCACCCCCGACGGCGACGTGTTCGCGGCCGCCATGGTGCACGGCGGGACCGCCGCCGCGCCCAGCCTCCTGGAGGTCCAGGCCGCGGTGGACGAGGCCGCCGAGAGCCTGGAGGCCGCCACCGAGGCGGCCGAGCGCGTCGCCGTGGAGCTGGAGGAGAAGAAGCTCGAGCGCGCCGGGATCGCGGAGGCCGCCGAGGAGGTCACAGCACGGCGCCGCCAGGGCGACCGCAGGCGCAACGAGTCCGCCCAGCGGCTGGGCAAGCTGGGCGGGCAGGCCCGTTCCGCCGAGGCCGAGTCCGAGCGCTACGCTGCCGCCGCCGCCAAGGCCGCCGCCTCGCGCGGTGAGGACGCCCAGAAGCTGGAGCGCCTGGAGGAGGAGCTGGCGGAGGCCGAGGAGATTTCCGCCGCCGTCGAGGAGGAGGCGCCCGACGCCGACCACCGCGACGAGCTCTCCGCGCTGGCCTCCCGCGCTCGCGCCACCGAGATGGAGCGGCGATTGGCCGTGCGCACCGCCGAGGAACGGGCGCGTTCCATCGCGGGCCGCGCCGACGCGCTGCTGGCCCAGGCCGCCGAGGAGCGCCGTGCTGTGGAGCGCGAGGCCGAGCGGCGCCGCAACCGAGCCGCGCAGGCCACCGTCGCCCAGGCCGTGCTGGAGAGCGCCCGGCTGAGCCTGGAACGGATCGCCGTCTCCCTGGCCACCGCCGAGACCGAGCGCGTGGCCGCCGAGGCCGAGCGCGAGGCCCGCGACGGCGAGCTGAAGACGGTGCGCGCCCGCGTCCGCGAGCTCTCCGTCGAGCTGGAGAAGCTGACCAGCTCCGCGCACAGCGGCGAGGTGGCCCGCGCGGAGCGCCGGATGCGTCTGGAGCAGCTGGAGACCAAGGCGCTGGAGGAGCTGGGCGTGGACGTGCCCACCCTCATCGCGGAGTACGGTCCCCGGGTGCCGGTCCCCCCGGCGACCGACGCCGACGAGCACGCGGTACCGCTGCCCTTCGTCCGCGAGGTACAGGCCAAGCGACTCAAGGTGGCCGAGCGCCAGCTCAACCAGCTCGGGAAGATCAACCCGCTGGCGCTGGAGGAGTTCGCGGCCCTGGAGGAGCGGCACGCGTTCCTCAACGCCCAGCTGGAGGACCTCAAGAAGACCCGGCGGGACCTCATGGACATCGTCGCCGAGGTGGACGCCCGGGTGCAGGAGGTGTTCTCGTCCGCCTACCTGGACGTGGAGCGGGAGTTCGCGGCGATCTTCGGCCGCCTGTTCCCCGGCGGTGAGGGTCGGTTGGTGCTGACCACCCCGGAGGACATGCTCACCACGGGCATCGAGGTGGAGGCCCGCCCGCCCGGCAAGAAGGTCAAGCGGCTGTCCCTGCTCTCCGGTGGCGAGCGCTCCCTGACCGCCGTGGCCTTCCTCGCTGCCATCTTCAAGGCCCGCCCGTCGCCCTTCTACGTGATGGACGAGGTCGAGGCGGCCCTGGACGACACCAACCTCCAGCGTCTGCTGGTGATCTTCGAGGAGCTGCGGGAGTCCTCGCAGCTGATCGTGATCACCCACCAGAAGCGCACCATGGAGGCAGCCGACGCACTTTACGGCGTCACCATGCAGGGTGATGGCATCTCCCAGGTGATCAGCCAGAAGCTCGACCGCCCGGCCTAGCGGCCGGACGCACTCCGACGGTGTCCCGGGGTACGCTCACGGTCGGCCTCCCCGCGTTGGTGGGCGGCCGATCCCCTGCCCCCATCCCCTGTGAAGGTCTTTCCTTGGACACCGCCGCTTCCGTTTTTCTGTTCGTCTTCGTCGCGCTGATTCTCGTTGCCATGGTCTACGCGGGCTATCGGAGCCGGGTCACGGCCACGGCCCGGGAGCGGGAGAGCACGGTGGTCCCGGAGGCGGTCGCCGCCGAGAGCGGGAAGGAGGAGCCCGAAGCACAGGGGAGCGAGGGCGGGGAAGGGGTGCCCCACAAGGACGATCCCCTGTTGCGGCTGGTCGTGTGGGTGGGTTACGGCCTGGCCGTCGCACTGCTGGTGACCGATCCCGCCCTCCTCCTCATGATCGCGGGGGGAGACGAGGCCAGGTCTCCGGGGTGCATGCCGGTGATCGGTGCCTCCCTCTGGCAGGAGCGCCCCTCTCTCACCGAAGGGACCTGCTCCCAGCTGGCCATCTCCCGACTGGGGTGGGCCCTGGTGCTGTCGGTGGCGGCGACGGTCAGCCTGTTCAGGCTCTCCCGGGACGCCGACCGCGGGAACTGAGGGTGGCGTAGGTCACTGTTCCCCCGCTGCCCCGATGCGGGCTCCGGGCCGGGCGGAGCCCTAGCCTGGCGGTTGTAGTGCAAGCACCAACCCCAACGATCAGGTCGAAACGGACGCCGTGTTCTTCATCCCCCTCGTGCTGTGGGCCCGACAGCGCATGCGCCACTTCCCCGGCGCGGTCCGCGCCAGCGTGGCCCTCGGGGGCTCCGGCGTGTTCACCATGATGCTGCTCCTGGGCACCTCCTACGGTGTGCAGTCGCCACCGGGCGAGGACGGGCGGGTGCGCTGCTCCCCGGTCGTGTGGGTGGGCCCCGCCCTGTGGGACGACCACCGCGACTGGGGCGAGGACCTCGAGCAGATGATCCGTCAGGAGTGGGTGGACTCCTCCTGCTCGGAGCAGCAGAAGCGCCGCGCCGCCCTGTCGTTGGCGCTGGCCCTGCCCTCCACGCTGTGCTTCGCCTACGCGGTCGTGAAGCTTCCCCGCGTCAAGGACGGGGACTCCTAACCGGGCCTACAGACTTCTGGTTGGGGTTGGGGGGTGGGGGT